>JAYVXG010000244.1:0-6648 GCA_043785475.1 Armatimonadota bacterium | reverse complement strand
CTGAACTCCAGGAAGGTCTGCGGCTTCGGCAATTTGGGTGGCAATTTCAACCGTAACTCCGACCTTGATTGGAGCCGGCAAATTTCTCCACGATTCGGAATCAATTCGGTCGAGAATGTCATCCTTGGGGAGCTGCAGCAAAGCGGCGAGTTTCTCGATGATCTCCGGATGCTTCTTCGCCTCCGAAGGTTTCACCGTGACGACAAGTTGTCCTTCAACTCCGGCAATAATTCTTCCTTTAATATCGCATATAGTTCCCCTAGGAGCGAGCTTGGGTACGACTGACTTGCTCACTCGAGAGGCAGCTTCGATTAACTGAGGTGCATCAATGATTTGCAAATACCATAGCCGAAAAGAAAGGCCGATTAGCAACGGGACGATGAGAAGCGGAAACCAATAGAGGCGGCGGTCAACATCCGGTCGTCGCGGTGCGTGTAGAACGCTCAAGGGTGACCGCCGCCTTCGTCTGGCGCTCGATGAAGTGCGCATCGCCTTTTTGGCCTCTTCGACTTTAAGAATTTTTTGTTAATTGTTTCCGGGCAATATCGCGTCACCAGCAATCCTGAATCCGCACAAACTTCAACTTCGACGGTATCTTCTTCGGCAGATTTTTCACGGGGTTTGGGCCTGTCATCCTTTGGCTTCTTGGGTTCAGTCCCGGGATTATCTGGCTTTGGTTTGGTCTCTGAAGCGGGATCCTTTAGCGGCCCAGTTGGACCTTCACCCGCTTTGAGGGAGTCCTGGTCATTCGTGCCCGGAGCAATGGCAGGTTTGTTCTCATCAACCGGCGAATTATTGCCTTCGTCTTGAAGAGGTGGCTCTTCATTGTTCGAAACAATATCTTCATCTCGCGGTTTGTGGCGGGGCTTAACCTCATCCGACTTGCCCGAGAAGTCCGGCCTTACGTCACTACCGTACTTCTTGGTCGCCGCGGACATGGCGTCTGCCCAAAACGGGGCGGCTACGTCATTGCCAAACTCATTTTGGTCATGCAGAAACCATCGCTTCCGTTTCTTGTCGTAGAATTCGCGACCTGCCCAGGCTATTCCAACGACTCCCTTCGCGTACCCACAAAACCAACCACTCTTCCCGTTGTTCGTGGTTCCGGTTTTGCCGTGTGCGTCGGGACACGACTGGGCGTTGTACCCGGTACCGTGCAGTACCACCCCGCGCATCAACTTATCCATAATGTGACAAGTATCAGGGTCGATTCGGGTCGAAACAAAGTCCATTTTTCCTTGAAAGGCGACTAGTCCGTTTGGATCACGAATTTCTCGGATTCGGTACGGCTTCACTCGCTTTCCGTCGAGCATGAATACGGAATAGGCTTCAAGCATTTCCTGCATGTGTACGTCGCATGCGCCAAGTGCAATCGAAGGAACAGGGAGAATTCTTGACGTGAATCCGAAATCCTCTTTGATGTGATCAACGGTGGGTCCCATGCCGCCTTCGTAAAAGGTTCGCACTGCGGGGACGTTGATGGAATGAATAAATGCGTTAGTCAGACTAACTGTTCCACCGTAACGTCCATGATTCTTAGGGACGTATTTCGCCCCCCCTTTGGGCTTCCACTCAAACATTTCGTTAGAAAGTTCAGAGTCTTCTCCAATTCTTTGATCTTTCAATGCCTCGGCGTAAATGAATGACTTGAAACTCGAGCCGGGCTGAAGAGTACTTTGAGTGGTGTAGCTGTATTGGTTTTTCGAGAAATCTCGCCCTCCGACATCGGCAAGAATCCGCCCCTGGCTATCCATACAAATGAATGCGCCCACATTAGAGCCAGTGCGGCGGACTGACCGGCTCACAGATTCTTCGGCTTCCTTCTGAAGATCGCTGTCGAGGGTTGTCGTAATAGAATATCCGCCCTCCGAGATGTTGATTCCCATCTTTTCAAGGTCGCGGCGAACAGCGGCCACGAAGTAGGGGGCGCGATAGGTCTTCACAAAGATTGAGTGCAACCGGCTCCGGAGTTTTGGCTTTTCGTCACTCGCTTTCTGAAACTCCGTTTCTGAAATCCACTTCTCTTCCAACATCGTTTTGAGAACTTGAATTTTGTTGGAGTCGGCAAGTTGATAATTTTTAACTGGGTTCTCTTTGCTCGGTGTACGAATGCATCGGGCGATCATTGCGGCTTCGGCAAGGTCGAGCTTCTCAGCCTTCTTTCCGAAATAGATCATCGCGGCTGCATTGAGCCCGTAAGCTTGCTCGCCATAGTAAATCTGATTGAGGTAGAGCTCAAGAATTTGATCCTTCGTATATCTCTTCTCAAGTTGAATAGCTATCGCGATGTCCTGGACCTTTCGTGAAAACTTCCGCTCGCTCGCCGAGAATAGTTTCTTCGCCAGTTGCATTGTGATCGTGCTTCCACCGGTAACGTTCTTCTCACCGGTGACTATATTTTTGCCAATCCGAAGGGCCGACCACGGATCGACACCAGAATGTTCGTAGAACCGCTTGTCCTCGGCCGCGAGAACCGCCTGAGTGACATGCTTTGGAAGATCCGGAAGGTTGACTGGCTCTTCATAAATTGGGTGAATCTCTTGGAGTTTGATATGATTTGCGCTGTAGATAATGGAAGGCGTTGAATTATATTCCTTGAGGTGCTCGCCAATTCGGTCAACCAGTGGCTCAACCGCTCTGATACTATTGCCCATGAAGATCATGCCGCCGATGACGGCCAAGCACGTCATGCTGGTGAAAACCAGGAGCGTTCGTTTTAGGAACTTTACCCACGGTGGGCGGGCGGGACGAGTCCGCGAATTTTTCAGCGTGCGTCTAACAGTGCCCACAATTTAAGTATAGACGGATATCGCGGCCTCAGCAGGTTGGCTACTCAGACAACAGGTTCGAGAGTGTTCGGAGTCGTTCTTCAGATTGGTCACCCATGACTACAAGCGTCAATCCGTTCAACGTTCGAACGGACGATGACAGTTCCCCTCGATTACTTCTTCGCAAATCTGAAGCATTAAGTGGTGACTTAGTTAAGAAGACGGAAAGGCGAGATTCCTCTTTGCCGTAGGTCTGCACAATCACTTTCGCGCCCTTAATATCGCGGACATAAGCATTTTCAAGCAGATACCCCGAAGACCTCGGAAGGCTCATCGCTGGGATTCCCAGTGCCTTCGCGTGCTTCCTCAGTTCGTCAATAGGCCGGATCACGGTCGCCCCTTTTCTGGAAATCTTAAATGCTCCGGGCTGAATCTTTGGATCAAGGGTTATTGAAATAAATTCGTAAGATCCGGCAATATTTCCTGTTGGATCAAAAACGATTCGCTTTACTAACATTCCCGACCGAGGCTCCACAAAAATCTGAGCGATCGGATTGTTTTGGCTGTCAGAGAGCTGGTATTTCGTACAAGTTAGGCCAGCAATAACGCCTCCAGCCGAAGATTCGTAGTGAGACGGGCCGCCTTTGCTCCCGCGAAAATTAGTTCGAAATCCTTCAAATTGACGCTTCCCGAAAGAAGGGTTTTCGTGTATTTCATTCTTATCAGGAAAATAGTGCTTCCGCTCTTCTTTGGTTTCCACGATAATTTGACCGGCAAATGGGGATCCAGGAGCGAACTCGATTCTTAGGTTCATGCCATCCTTGGTCACATACTCGTTGTGAGTTTGGACTCTGCCCGCCCGGACTACTGTTACCGACCGAGTTCCACTGAAACGAAGTGTCTTTGCTTTGCTGAAAACTTCTTTCAATTCAGGCGGAAGTTCGGGAGATTTGACTCGTCCAGCTTCTTGCCCCATTGACGAACATGTCAAGAGCAAGATCATTCCGAGGCAATTCAAAGTCAATTTCATAGCAATTCGTCTTGCTGATTATACGAATCTTCGCTGATAGAAGTCTCTTTATCCAAGGAACTCGTTCCCGAAACATTTGCTAAAACAACAGACTCCTGGTGAGTTCTCACTAATTCCGTGGCAAACGAAGGTGACTCTAATCTTGAACCTGGCGTAACGCCCGTGCTTGCATTTGTCACCAACATCATGTAGGCAGTCGCGGCAACGCCAAAGGAAAGGGATGAACCCCAACCAAAAACACGCTTTGCAACTCTTTGCTTCTTCTGGGCTTGCTTGGCCGACATCAGCTTGACGTTTAATTCGCTCCGCCAAGAAATACTCAGTTCCTCATCGGGAAGCGACTTGACCAAGCTTGCAACGTTGAGTTGGCTTTCCGAGTTCAACTGAGCATCATCAACACTTTCATCCTTTCTAAAATAATTCATTTTCAATTCTCCACCAAGTCTTTGACTGCATTTTGAAGTTGGGTTCTCGCCAGAAACAGTCGGCTCTTTACCGTTCCTATCGGAATTTGCAATGTTGTCGCAATTTCTTCGTAGCTGAGGTCTTCTTTGTCGTGCAACAACAAGACACTCCGCAATTTTTCACTCATCTGGCTGATCGCCTTGTCTAATCGGCCCCGAAATTCTGCATCTTCCAACAAAGCATCAGGTTGCCACCGGATATCCGGAACATCAATTTCTTCCTCGATATCAGGGCTAATTTGGAGTGATACCTGCTGAAGTCCTCGATTTGACTTTCTAGCCCGGTCAACACAGAGATTATAAGCGATGCGGAAAAGCCAGGTTCTAACCGACGCTCGAGCGTCATAACGATCAAAATTTTGAAATGCCCGAATGAAAACTTCCTGGGTGATGTCTTCGGCGTCCTCTCCAGTCGGGACCATCCGCCTAACGAACCCAAAAACGCGGTTCTGATAGGTATCTATCATTTTCGCGAATGAATCGGCACTACCCGGCTTTATGAATTCGTTTTCTTCAGAGCGAGTCTGCATCGTTCGCGTACCAATCTTCCAGGTCCCAATATTGGCGTTCATGCAATAGAATTGAACGAACTTTTGCCTATTTTGTTCAGTAATACGCAGAAAGACCCAGCGAATGCGCTGGGTCCCCAATGAATTCTCTAGAATCGAATGCCGTAGTAGAGACCGAGCGTATTGAGTTCGCTCAGTTCGCTGCCGAAATACTTCAGTTCGACGAACGACGCGGTGGGTCCTGTGCTCAAGTTAAGTCCAGCACTGACCTGGTAAGCAATCCGACCAATACTTTCGGTTCCCGTGCTAGTAGGTCTCTTTATAAAACCAAATCCTGCACCGGCGCTCCAGAACGAATCACCCTTTCTCGAATACCCGACATAGTTCAAAAGAATCGGAATATGACGAAAATCGCCCCGACCATAATAGTCGATTGAAAGTTCGAGATCGGCATCGTGATACTGAGAATTGCCAATGCTACTTACTTTGCGTTGTATACCAAAGGCATAAAATTCCTTGGCGACACTTCGAGTCGCTCCCATAACTGGAAACCCAATTCCAAGTCTCAATGATATAGGCGTCGAGCTATCCTGGGCTGCAGCGAGTGCGCCGAGCATAACGATTGTACAAACTGCTATTTGCTTTTTCATACTTCCCCTGTTTCCACTCCAAATAATTGAGAGCTTCAAAATCATAGCACCTTACAAGTCGGTTCGGTTCATTTTTGAGGCACCCAGTAAAATTTCTAGGGTCAATTCAGCAGTTTTCATGAGATCGTCTCGGGAAATGGACTCATCGTGGGTGTGAATTTTTTGCATTCCAGTTGCTATGACGATACTTGGAACCCCTTTCTGATTGTAGATATTCGCATCGCTTCCACCAAGCGTGGTTCTCAAAATTGGCTCCAGACCCAACTTCCTGCTGGCCTCCTGGGCCACTCGAACGACCGAGCTTTCTGAATCGATTGTGTATGATTGGTAGTGGCGAACATGGTCAAATTTGACTTCAGCTCCCCATTTCTTTGCCGACTCTACAAACCGGTCCTTCATGTGGGAAATCTGTTCATCGAGAGTTGTGATATCGGTTGATCGTGCTTCCGCCTTAATCTTCACAAAGGAACAAACAACGTTCGTGCCCGACCCGCCTTCGATGGTTCCCAAGTTCGCGGTTGTTTCTTCGGCGATTCGACCCAACTTCATCCCTTGAACTGCATCAGCCACTACCTGAATGGCGTTGACACCATTTTCTGGATCTTTACCAGCGTGGGCCGGAATGCCTTTCACGTAAATGTCTAACTTGTCGTGGTTTGCAGTTCGAGTAACAAATGAACCAACGGGTGGTCCCGTGTCGAGCACATATCCGAAATCCAGGTCCAATTTTTCTATCGGCAGTGCCTCTGCCCCTTTAAGCCCAATTTCCTCGGCTACCGAAAGGAGCAGATAAATATCTCCATGTGGTTGTCCCGACTCTCTGAGGGTCAAAAGGGCTTCAACTGCAGGAGCCATACCTCCCTTATCATCCGCACCAAGAATTGTGTCCGATGTACTTCGAAATACTCCGTCGACCTCTTCAATCACCAAGCCTTCGGTCGGTTCGACGGTATCAAAATGGGCGGAAAGATAGATTCTCGGTGCATTTGGAAGGGACCCAGGCAGCTTGACAATAAGGTTGTTGGCATTGCCACCAATTTCGGATCCGGCGGTGTCTTCGGTAAAATCGAGTGAATTCTTGGTCAAGAAGCTCTTCATCCATTCGACAGAATCTCTTTCCTGCAACGATGGCGCATTGACCAAACAGAGGTCGAGAAAGAGCTTAACGAGACGATTTTCGTTGATCATATTTCTAGTTTAGCCGCCTCGCAGCACGCAATTCAGAAA
>JAYVXG010000243.1:0-1966 GCA_043785475.1 Armatimonadota bacterium | reverse complement strand
GATGCCGATGTCGATTTCGAATCTCGATATCTTGCAAGCCGGAGAAGACATGTCCGTCCTTTTCCTTGCCCAGCGGCAACGGGTGCATCGCCTTACTTAGCGGATGAAATCCCGAAACATGAATGGACTGCTCTTCGGTTTTGGTCAAGAACAACTTCCCGGTGACACCAATATGATCACCGAGATCCAGAAGCTTGTACGCATCGTAGGCGTCATCACCGAGTTCATCGCGACGAAAATAAGCTTGAATTTTGCCATCGCCATCGCTGATGTGGGCAAAGCCAGCCTTGCCCATATCTCGATAGGAGGAAATACGCCCAGCGAACGAGACTTCAGTGCCTTCGGCAAAGTCAGCATGCAGTTTTTCTGCCGATTTCGGGGTATCCCAGCGCTCGATCTTGTAGGGATCAAAGCCTAGTTCTCGTAGCCGCTGGAGCTTGTCCAGCCGAATATCCCAAAATGACTCTTCGTTACTCATCGTTCTGAGTCTCGGAGTTTACTTGACCGGGGCATTGACCGACGGAGAGTTTATTTCGGGGGTATTTGAATCAGGCGCGTTTTGTGGGGCGGACAGAAGGTTTTCCTTGCCTGGAATCACAAATCGGAAAAGATCCTTGTAGGTAACCGCGGCAAAGAAGAATAAGATGACAATCATTCCGGCCCAAAGAAACTGGAGTTGTGACCGCAAACTGAGCCGTTTTCCGCCCCGAAGGCCCTCAATAAGTGACAGGAAAATCTGACCGCCGTCCAGCATCCCTATCGGTAACAGGTTCATGAATCCAAGTGAAATGCTGATGAGGCCAGCAAGGAGAAAAACGTTCGCCAATCCACCCTGAACGGCCATTCGGGTGCTGACCGCCATTCCGATCACGCCCGTGCTTTCCTCAAGAATTCTTCTTGGTCGCAAGATATTAGTAACCATTGCCTTCGCAGCTAAATAGGGGGCCTCAGTTGCGTTCATCAGAGCCTCACCTACCGGAACCCGGAAGTAATCTGCGCCATACGCAATACCAAGGGCTAAATAGTGTCTCTTCTTTTCCGTAGGTTTCCCTTCAGAATCAATTTCCCATTGTTCTATTTTCGACATCAAAGGCAAAATCGATTTTTCGTAGGTTTTCCCGTCCCGCGAGTACGTTACTTTCACCGGACCACTACTGCTTCGAATCGCAAGAATACTTTCAACTGTACTCTTCAGAGTGACGTCGTTAATTTTGAGAATTCGATCTCCGGGCAAAAGACCAGCCTTCGCTGCAGGGCTATCAACGATGATAGATTCGACTCTGGTGACCGGCTTTTCGACTCCGATCATGGTGAACAGGCCAACAAAGATTAGCCAACCAAAAGCGATGCTAAAGACGGGCCCGGCAAGCAGGACAACAATTCGCGCCCACGGCGATCGAGTGTAGAAGCCCCCATTAATGTTCACTTCGCCGCCATCTTCTTGGGGCTCCATGCCAATGATCTTTACGAATCCGCCGAGGGGCAAGGGGCGAAAATTGAATTCGGTTTCCTGCTCTTCCCCATTATCCAGCTTGTATTTCTTACGTTTCCACGTCTTTAAAATCGGCTTTCCCATTCCAATGGCAAACTCGGAAACCCCCATGTTGAATTTACGGGCAAATAAGTAGTGTCCTAATTCGTGCACTGCAACAAGTACCGAAAACATCACCAAAAACACCACGCAGGTCAGCAAGTTCATCAACATAAATTAAGTTCCCAAGGCTTCAGCAACACGGATTCGGGCTTCGCGATCCGCATCCACTATGGATGTTAACGTCGCAGAGGAGGACGAATGTTCCAGCATGGCCTTTTCTACTACGGAAGGGATGTCCAAAAAGCCGCACTTTCCTTGCAAAAAAGCCGCGACGACCGCCTCGTTGGCTGCGTTCATGACCGCAGGCATGGTTCCTCCAATCTTTGCCGCTTGGCGCGCAAGTCCAAGGGCAGGGAAGGTTTTTTCGTCCGG
>JAYVXG010000242.1:0-1971 GCA_043785475.1 Armatimonadota bacterium | reverse complement strand
CTAATTTCCTCCGTCCCCTTTTCCGCTCATCTCAAAGGCATACACTTTCATTTCCATGCTAATGGATTTCGCTAGACCATCGAGATTTCCGTACAAGCTCTTGCTCGTCAGATTCATCTTGCGTAGCAAGACAAACAAGCCTTCGTATAGATCATTAGCTATTATATACTTGTTCATTTGAACGTTACAA
Source organism: Armatimonadota bacterium (assembly GCA_043785475.1). Taxonomy (GTDB): domain Bacteria; phylum Armatimonadota; class Fimbriimonadia; order Fimbriimonadales; family Fimbriimonadaceae; genus Fimbriimonas. The sequence goes on along the minus strand of JAYVXG010000242.1, from coordinate 1,781 downwards.
TAGATTGGCAGTTCCAGAATATCTTCAATCCGACGGCTCCTATTGCATGCGAACAAAAAGGAACCCGCCTGACGATCCAATCTTACATTGAGTAGGCTGGGCTCTGCAATCCATACAACATCATATGCCCTCTTGTCAACAAATCGCTCGAACATAATATCTTGCTGATCATAAGAATCTTTGAACTGATCTTTAAAGTCACCATCTTGAGATGAGATATACGTTTTTGAGTTCGTCATAATTGCTTTATAATCAAGCGAGAAAATCGCAAAGTCATCTCGAGACTGTGGATTGTAGCCCTCCAAGGCAAAATAGAGAGCCACATAGGGACTTTCTGTGAAGTCCAACAATCTGGTCGGGACGCCATAATGCTGCATAATTGACAGCCAGGCCAGCTTGGTCTCTGGTTTGATGTTCTCACGATCGTATAAATGAAATTTTGATTTGAATCGAAGAAGGGCAAATTCTTCAAATCGTTTAGCCGATTCATCAGACAAGATATTTCCAAGCACACGCTCAAGAGTTGATTCCAAATGCCAAGCAGAACTGGCGTGACCTCTAAAAACGAAATGATTGGGAAGAGTATTAAACACTTCTATCAGATCTGGTATTGAATCAATTCGAGACTCTTTCATCTTTTCGAATTCGCTCGTAAACAGTGTTAAGTTCTTCGAGTACGACTCTCGGTTGGTGTGTTTCCTCGTCGTAAGAACGACTGACTGGGTCTCCTTTCAGATTAATAGTTACTGGGTCTTTCTTTTTATTTCTCCGTATCCTTGCCGATGCTTGATTTCCTGTTGCGGCTGTACTGCGTGTAACGGCCCCCAAGGTCTCTCTGTCTAAATCCACTCCGGAGATCTGAGCTTTGCCTTTCTGTCCCTTCGCAGCAGACAAATATTTCGAAAGAGGCTTTTGAAAATACTCGTCCGCATCGAAAGGATTAGGACCATGAAAGGTTGCTGTGTAACGCAAGACACGATATGCGGATCGCAATTCCTGAAGAAAGCCGTTTGGGTCCGGGATAGGAGGTATTTCCACCTGGATCTCATTATCAGCGACCATTTTGGTCTTCAATAGTAATCGCTCAATTTGATTCGCGATCCCCATCGCTGATGGTGCCAGCTTCGACTTTTTTGCAATGCCAATAAAGCCAATCGCTGCATTGAATACACAATGGGTATAAGGACTCGTTTCATGTTCTTCGGCAACAAAATTGCCCGAATTTGGGTCAAATTTTTCAATTGTCGCTTTTGTTGTCCGTCCGACGGCAAAGTAGCCCGTATCCTCGGAAAACATGTCAATATTTCCAATATGCCATGTATAACCTTTTCGAAGTTCGGCACCGGGCCGTTCATCTAGAGCTCGGAGGAATATTTCTTTAGAAGTAAAATTTCCATGAAGGAACGATCTTTGGGTTGGGTTAATAAAGTTCACGCGAAAAAGCGAATAATCAACCGTGGGCATTTTAAAGACCTAAATCTTGTTTTGCACAAATGATGTTGTTAGGTTACTCTTATATTGAAGAGTAACCAGAGAAAATAGATTTGTTGTCTTGCGTTTAATCTTACCATTCGGACAAGTACGGTCAAGTCGGCGAAAAGGAAAGGCCGGTAGATTGTACAGATCCAGTCCCTTGTCTTCTCAAATTTCTGCACAGTTTAGAATTCAGTATTCTATTCGAATCGCTTTACCCTTCCGCCAGGCCGAACAAATGGCGGACCGCGTTGAGCAACGGGTGGGGGTGTTCTTGAGAGGGTTCGGATGCGGCCGAGCGGAGGGTG
>JAYVXG010000241.1:0-6669 GCA_043785475.1 Armatimonadota bacterium | reverse complement strand
TCGAAGATTGGTCTCTGTACGAAAACAGTGCATTGGGTCTTCAGCGTCTACCCGCATTCAAGAATCTTTCTAAAGCAATGCAAAGGGAAGCGCCGATTATGGCCGACCTATTTAATACCAAACGAGGGGACCTTAGCGATGATATGGGCAGTCTGAGCGGAGGGAACCAGCAACGATTTGTTGCGGGGCGAGCTTTGAGGATTGACCCGCAAATGATTCTTGCCTTCCAGCCCGCGCGAGGGCTCGATCTAAACTCAACATCAAGGGTCTATCAAGAGATTCGACGGGCCTGCAACAATGGTGCCTGTGCCATTGTGGTGAGCTTTGACCTGGACGAGCTGCTCGATTTTTGCGATCGCATCGTCGTGATGTGTCATGGCGAACTGACGGAACCTCAGGCGGGGGAAGCCCGAGACCGAATGGCGATTGGGCGATTGATGGTGGGGGCAGGGTGAATCTAAAAGTCCCTATCTTGATCATTTGCTCGATCATCGCCATTCTTTTGTCTTTGTTCATTGTCAAAGCCGATATCGTCGCGGCGGTCTCGACTATCTTCACGGGTTCGCTTGGCGACGCCGGAAAAATTTCGGGCACGATTAAGGAAATAACCCCCCTTCTGATTCTTGGGTCTGCAGTATATTTGGCCCTCAAAGCTGGACTTTTCAACATTGGTGCAGAAGGGCAGTACACAGTTGGAGCGTGCTTTGCAAGCCTGACCATGATCTCGATTGGTGGTCCGCTTGGCGTGGCGGTTGGCTGCTTGGTCGGTGTCATCACCGGTGCCTTGTGGGCTTTACCGGCTGGCCTCATTAAGGCTTACCGAAACGGACATGAAGTCATCACGACAATTATGCTCAATGCGATCGCTTTGAACCTGACTAAAGCATTGGTTGCTGGGCCATTTAAGGGGAAAGACCAGTTAACGCCATCGACGTCAGTGATGCCCTTGCAAAGCCAGTTGACTCCGTTAATGAAAATTGGGAATTTGGAGATCCCGCAATCTTTCGTAGTTGGAATTGCTTGTGTACTGGTCCTTGCCTATTGGCTCAATAAATCGGTTTCGGGATATGAGCTGAAGGCGACGGGGGCGAATGCCACGGCTGCGAAATTTGCCGGTGTTCGGACGAGACAAGTCACCGTCAAGGCGATGCTTCTAAGCGGAGGGCTGTCGGGACTCGCTGGCGCCCTCCAGGTAGCACAGTTCGAACACCGATTTTACGACGGGTTTTCAACGGGGTACGGGTTTGACGCGCTAGGCGTGGCTTTGTTGGCAGGTTCAAATCCGTTCTGTTTGATTCTCAGTTCCGCCTTTTTTGGCGTTCTCAATAAGGGTGGGACCGCCCTCGCGATTCTTGGGATCAACAAAGGAATAACGACGGTCATTCTTGCCGCCGTTATTCTGATGTTCGCTGCCGTCCGGTATGCCAAAAAAGGAGGGGCAAATGACTGAATTTCTGTTGCAGGTTATTACGATGTCATCACCCTTGTTGCTGATGGCGATGGCCGGTTACGCTAGCGAGCGATGCGGCGTGATCAACATCGGTCTTGAGGGCAAGATGTTGACCGCTTGCTTCGTCTGTGCCGCATTTTCGCCTCAGTTTGGAGCCTTTGGAGGAGTTCTTATGGCGATCTTTGCCGGCATAATTATTAGCCTATTGCATTGGACTCTCACGCAGGTTTACCGAATCGACCACATCATTTCGGGCATGGCGATCAATTTGTTGGCTTCGGGAGGGACGGGCTTTCTTGAGGCTTCGGGATACGCCAAAAATACTTTGACCGACGCTCAACGGTTGCCGTTGGCGCTGTACTACGCAATTGCCATCCTCGCACCAATAGTCCTATTTTTGGTGGCGGGCAAGACGCGGTTCGGTTTGAGGCATAAGAGCGTGGGGAGTGATCCAGAAAAGGCGAGGTTGCTCGGGATCAATCCCCAGGGGGTCAGATTCTTTGCGTTGATCTTGACCGGAGTATTCGCGGGCCTCGCCGGTTCGCTACTCGTAACTGAGACCTCGACATTCACCAAAGATATGACGTCAGGACGAGGATATATCGCCCTGGCGGCGTTAATTTTGGGCGGATGGAGACCAATTCCAGCCGCTCTTTCTTGTCTTTTATTCGGGCTGGCAACCGCGGTCCAAATTCAATTAAGTGGAAAACCATTGTTTGGTTTGGAAATTCCGTCGGAAATTTGGAAGATGTTGCCGTATATTGTAACGTTGTTGGCGCTCGCGGGATTACTTGGTCGCAATCGCACGCCAGCGGGTTTGGGGAAGCATTAAGTTATGAGTTTGATACCGTTCATCGTCCTTGTTGCAACACCGGAGGCGGTGACCATTGCTGGTCGCATTGAGGCCGCTCATGCAAAAATGGCGAAGGTAGCCGTCGCGGTTTCCGATGGATTATCGAATGTCGTTCCGACGAAAATTAAGATTGCGCCTGGTGTCTGCGTCTTGCAAATGCCCAATCAGCAGATTGTCGAAGTGAAAGCAAACGAGGTTCGCTTCTACGACGAGATATTTAATCAGGTTGCCTCTTTGAAAAACGCGAAGGCAGCAAAATTGCCAGATTCTGCGGCTAGAGTCGCGATCGTTCAACGTGACCCAATCGCCTGGTTCGTAGATTCCGGACAAAAGAAAAGTTTTTTTTCAGACATGAAACGAGATAAACGATGGCAGGTCAGAGGCAGATTATTGTTGTTGCTCGACCCAAAGAAACGGTCCCTTTCTGAAGTCCATTTTGACAACTCCTATCGCATTATCGAGATCAAATTGAGGGTGAACGATCGAACCCTTTATGATTGGAAGTATGAGTATGTCAGTGAAGCAAAGGTTCCGTCCATTCCAGTTTTGGCAAAGGTAGTAAAAGGCTTGGTCCCCAGGCCCTCGATTCCGCAAAAGACCGATGGGAGGACCGTTCTGTTTTCGCAAAAGGTGTGGAGATCGGTCAGTCGCCTCGAAGGTCGGAGTGTAACTCAGATCGCTGACGACGGAACATACAACTTAACGTTCGGCAAAGGGAAACTTGCAGAGTCGGGGCCAAAAGGTTCCTGGAGCATTACCAACTCAACAATTGTTGTGACTCCTAACAAGGGGGCGGCGAAGACTTACGTCGGTGGGTTCGACAAGTTTCTCGATATTTTGCGCACTCGGGGTATTGACGCCTCTCCGATGGCTCGATATATTCTTAACCGAAAGATTCCTTTCCTTGACATGTTTGATCGGACTGATGAGGTCAAATTGGTCGATGGGGTCGGAAATATAGGTGGCAAAAAGCTCTCGGTTATTTCGATTCGCCGAGCAGGAATCCGAATACGTTTGTATGCAGATCCAAATACCGGTGACTTAGCGATGGTGAGCAGCGATTCTCAGGACTCAACTGGGAATTTTGTTAGCGGCTCACGACTGAAGATTACTTATCGATAGGTCTTGATTCCCGCAATCGAATCCGCTCCGCTATCGCCAAAGCAGCTTCAATCGCCTTGTCAGGGGCGGTCGGCAAGAGGATTTTTGGCTCTTCGGCAGAAACATCGGGGACGATCGGATTTCCTTCGAGCCTCGACGTTGCAGGCGTCAGATAGTCTGCAACTGGAATTTGAAGTGCAAATCCATTTGATGCCGGTAGATATCGGGAGAATAGAACTGCACCGGCCGACTTGGTGCCGATGACGGTGCAGCTAATGCTCGCGGTGTCGGCAACGATGGTTCCGTCTTTGCTGATCGTCTTCTTTCCGTAGAGATCGTGCATCGCTGCGGTAAATATCTCACTCGCACTGCCGGTGCCATTGTTGATCAACACAATTAGGTTTCCGCTGAACCGACTTGAAGCTCTTACTGGCGTCATCATAAAGTCATTTGCAAAAGGAGTCAGTTCAGCAAGATTTGCGGGCTCTCGTTTTTCTTTATCGTTAAAATCGTTGAGACAGCCCTTGTCGAGCATGAAGCCCAACTTCAACTGAGGGTCCACAAAGTAGCCGGCGAAGTGGAGCAAATTCGAAACAGCGCCACCGCCGTTATAGCGAAGATCAACGATGAGATTTTTAGCCTTTACCGCGTCATGCATGTACTCATCAATGAGCGTGGCGTTGTACGAATTGTCAAATGTGTTGACTTTGAGGAGGCCGGTTGCGCTGTTCAACATCTTGAATTCGTCTTTTCGAATGGTGGAAAATGGCCTGCGAATGATCGTGTATTCAAATGTTTTTCCGCTCGGCTTCAGGATTTTGAGTTTTACTTTTGAACCCGAGACTCCCGAGATGACGGTTGTTTCAGTGACTTTATTGCCGTCAACTTCTTGCATAATGTCGCCAGCCTCAAGGCCGGCTTCGCTTGCGGGGCTCTTTTCGACTACTCGAAGAATGACTCGGCCCCCTTCAGGAAGGGGCTGACTGCTGACACCTATTCCAGTGGTTTGCCCGGTTGCGCGGACGGTTGCATCTTTTGGAGTTGCGAGGAGAATGTGGCTGAAACCGAACTTGTGAAGCGCGTTGTTGACGGACGTCTTAAATTCATCATCATTCTTGCTTTCGTCGATTTTCGTTCGCTCCAGCTTTAAGAATTCGTCCCACTTTTTGAAGTCTGTCCCGGGCACGAATGCCATATTTTCTATCTGGGATGTTAGTTTATTGAGGATTTCGGTTCGAATTTCCGGCTTTCCATCAACCGTTTGGGCATTCACTGAGAAGGCGAATACCAAAGCCAACGAACTGAAGAGAGTTTTTTTCATGGGTATATCCATTGATACGCTTGTAACGATCGACCTAAGTTCCGTTTTCCGACTTAACTTCGACCTGTATTCCAATCTGACGAATGATTTGGGCTACCCCTTCACATTCTTCCTTGTCGGCGAAGTGAACATTTGATTTTCCGAGGTGATCTATTTCCCAAGTTTCAATTTCGGCCTCTTCGACCGAACAGTGGGTTGCGATCATGAGGATGAACATCACTTCATCATATGTGTTGTGCTCGTTGTTATAGACAATCACCATCCAAGATTCTAATTCGGTAGAATCGGCTCCAGCTAAATCAGGCTTTTCAACGATCTTGGTTGACATTCTCAATCATCCCATTCAAGGCAGACTTCAGATTTAACGCCGATGGATTGCATGACTTTGGCTACTTGGTGGCACTCGCTCTCGCTGGAGAAGTGGATAGGCGCCTTGCCATACGTATGCGCTTCCCATGTTTCAATCTCGGCCTCGGTCGAATCGCATCGAGTAGCAACCATGATCGTCAACACAACCATGTCCATTTCGGTGTGGTCGTTGTTGAATATGACGGTCATCCAACGACCGTTTAATTCGGTCTCAAGGATTTCGGGTGATTGCTTGGTCTGGTTCATGCTTTCTTCTCGTAATGATCGTTCCAATGAGGAGAATCGCTATACCAATTATAACTCCAATGTAGTTTCTACGTCCGGGATAATCAATTCGTACCAACAACTCTTTACCGTCGGTTGTGATTAGACGCCAACCGTCTTCGTTTGTGAGAGTTGCCCCGAGGGTCGAGGTTGTCATTCCATCAAAGAAGCGATCTTTGATCAGTACTGACGTGGTGTTTGGGGCAATTTTGATGTCTTGATGGTCGTACCCGTCGTAAGTGATTTCAGCTTGCCCGTCTTTGGTCGCGGCTTTGTTGATCGCGATGATCCGCGAGTTTGTGATGATGCTGTCCGGATTTTTTCGGTTGATTGAACTTGCCCCGAGTTTCGCAAGCGCGGCAGTTGTCTCGGGAGAATAGGTGACACCATTTTTCAGTCGAGCCAGCATCATGTTTCCATTCTCGGGAGGTGCTGGGTCACCATTAACTGCGGTGTTCAGCTTCGCTACGAAAGATTTGTCAAGGATTGAATCGTAGCCAAATAAGTCGTGCACACGAACCAAACTCGCCAGATTTGGAGGCATGACCGCAGAGGGAGTTTGGGCCATGTTCCAGTTTCGGCTGACAAAGACAGTACGTTCCTGAGCTGCAACATTGGGCGGCGGGATTTCAATTGGCTTGCCCGATAAAGGACGCTGCCCCACAAGGGTAAGCGCAATCAAAGTGGCGGGAATAAATGCAAACTTCGAAAGCTTTTTACTGATGACGATCAGAAGAACCACGCTTGCCATCACAGCTGAAAGGGCAATGCCCGCTAAAAACGGCTTTGTGGTAGTCCCGATGAACCGTGACATAGCATCAGGGTTTGTCTGATCCAACAGTCTACCAAGCATATTCATGACGTTAAAGCCAAGTCCAAGCAGAATGAGTGGAATGAGGGCCAGGGCGAGCCACTTTTTTGTGCCATCGTTTTTCAATTCTAAGCGGTCATAACCAATTCCACCGAGAACACAGAGGCCAAGAACAATCAGGACATGTGCCCGCCCCGCCGATCCAGTCGCCGACCAACCCGGGAAGTTGAAGAACAGGAGCCGGTTGAGAGGGGAACCAAAGGCAAGGAGTACTCCCAGCATCACTAAAGTTAATGCCGGAATCATCGTTGGCTGGTCACTGCCTTTGGTTCGGCGTATAAAGAGTCCAAGTAGAGCAAGGGACAAGACGATGGGAGAAATCCAAAGCGCACATTCAGCTGGATTTGCTCCTCGTTTAACTTGCATCGACCAATATCCAGTTGGTACCTGAATCGATGCCGTTGCTGATGAGACGGGGTACAGTTCACTTTCTTTGATCG
>JAYVXG010000240.1:0-1973 GCA_043785475.1 Armatimonadota bacterium | reverse complement strand
AAAACGCCTTTGTTGAGAAGAATTTCACGGCTGGATCAAAATTGTTGGCCAAACTGCCAAGCAACGACGTTACATACCGAATTGAGGCATCAAAGGCGACCTCGGCTCAAAAAGAAGCGTTTAAGTCAGCAATCGTTGGCGCGGCGAATGGGTGGCAATCTGATTTGGGTAGCGCTGCGACATTCAAATCGACAGGTTCGGTTGATGCCGACATTCTGTTTCGCTTTGATGGCGTTGATGCGTGGCTGTGGTCAATCAAGACGAATTCAGCGCAGTTGAGCGCTGGATTTGGCGTGAAGCAGGCCGCTCGCGACGCGAAATTTACGTTCGCGAAGTATTTGGGATTGGGAACCCCGCGATCTGTTATTCCCAATTTGGTCACGGTTCGACAGTTAGTGAATTTGTCCGCGTTCCTCCGGGAATCCATCGCGAGTATGGCACCGGATTATCGAGTTCCAGTCGGAGCATCGAGCGAGTTTCATCATCTTGTCATTGATATCGAAAACGCTCTTTCTATGAAGAACTACGGCGAGGCGGAAAAGCTGGGCAAATTGCTTCCAAAATCAGTGGTGACTTGGAGTTTTGACGCCAGCAAACTTAATGGTGACCAAAAGGTTGAATTCGATCAGATCGTGAATTCTGCTGAAACAAATTGGCAAAAGATTGTTGGTGACTTGGTCGAATTTAAGCACGTTGCGGTCGGGAAATCGGACATAGCTATCAGTTTTGAACCGGTTCTGTCTAAGCTTTCAGGCACTGGCCTTGTGGCTGGGGCGGCACATTTCCTTGGTGCTGACTCTACCCAGCCGCGAGTTGAAACGGTGATAGGCCTCAAGCGAGGATCATCTTTAGCCAAGGTGATGGGGAAAGAAGTCTTCAATGAATGCTTGTTCACTTTTGGACGATATTTGGGACTGGCCCCTAATCCCATGCTGGGCTCCGCAATGGGTCGAGTTGAGGGACAAATGGCCAATACCAATATCGTTTCAGGGCAGGAAGTGGCTGCGGTACATAAGATTTTTAAATTATCAAGTCAGCTAAGGGAAGCCATTCGAGACAGGATAGTCATCGAAGCAACGCATCCAATTTTCATCATTGACCGGGATTCATTTGTCTTTAGCGATCAATTTCAAGGGGACGAAGGAAGAGTTCGGGCGCTCGTGACGAACTCTGGATCATCTCCTCTGGAACTCGAAGTTAGAGGAGACTGTGGTTGCATTTCGGGAGAAGTTGTATCGGTTCTTGCACCCGGCAAATCTACATTTCTGACCGGAATATTTAGCACGGCCGAATTAACCGGCGACGTTCATCACAACCTCATCTTGAAAACGAATGACCCTGACCGGCCGATGATCATAATTCCGGCAAGTATTTCCGTGAATGCACGTGCAGAGGTGGTCTTTCCTGATTCGAATACCGCTTACATGGACGGCCCGGGACGCACTTTCGTTTTTTACCTTAACTCGGCTGAGTCCAGGCTATTCAAGATTATCGATTCAACGGTTGTAGGGTTGCCGTTTGCGGTCAAGGTTGAACCTTATGATGGTGAGCAGACGAACTTTATGAAGTTGGGCCAAAAGCAAAAAATCCACGGTTATAGAGTAACGGTTGATACCTCGAAAATGCCCAGTGGAATGCCAGGGCGGTCGAATGCCACTGTATATTTTCGAACCGACAATCCGAAATTGCCAATTGTAAAGGCTCAGATGTTCGTGCAGAAAGGGATTGTAAGCCTGCCAGAATCGGTTTATCTAGGCTCCCCACAAGGCGCGGCGGACAGCACATTCGTCTTGATGCGCCTGGGACGGCCGTTCAAAATTTTTAAAGTAACGTCTGATTCAAAGTATATAACCTTTGAAATCAAACCAAACTCGGCAACAAATCCATCGGCTTTCTCCGTTCGAGTCATTTACGACGGAAAGTCTGCGGGACACCGCTTGCATGGAACGATTACGGTCGAGACCGATGATCCG
>JAYVXG010000239.1:0-1981 GCA_043785475.1 Armatimonadota bacterium | reverse complement strand
TCTTGTTCCGATCGATTCGGTCGGGGACTTAACCTTCGGCCCGGTCAGTTGGGCCAGGGAAAGCTTTAAAATTGGTGTGACCAACGGTTACGGTGGGGCGGTCAAGGACGCCGTCCAGACCGACGACTATCTGGCCAAATGGAATGAGATTGGCATCAAACGAATCGCCACCGCCGGTTATCGACTTAAGTCTTTGCTCGAAAGCCTCACGCCGACAAAGTAAATTTCGCTGATGGCAGTGTTTCTTTAATGTGAGGTAAATGGCTAAACAACCTTCAATGAGGCACTTCGTGACCTTCCTTGGAAAGGAGGCGTTCACAAATATTCGAGCTGCCCTTGAATCTCTGGAATCAGCGTTATCGGAGTCGGACCAGATTCTCGCAAAAAATCTCCTTCCAAAGTTTTCAGATCGTTCACCAAGTTACAAGCTTTGGGACAATGACATCTCCCTTTGGACTCAAACCTCAGTGCAGCTTTGCTTTGACACCATTGCTGACAAGGATATATTTGTTCTCGATCAACCGTTGTGTGTCGCAACTACGATCGGCGCGGAAGCACTCTCAGACTTAATCCAGGACCAAAAATCTTCTGAAGATATATTTCTTTACCTGCCTGGTTGGGCGGTTATGATCTTGTCCAGGGAATCTCGGAACTATGACAAAATCAGTCTTATTAGGTGCCAAGGTATTCTTCCGCCGAGTAAAAAGTGTTTTGAGCGCCAGAGCCGAAGATACTTCTTCCACCATTTTGGGCTAGCGGGCCAATCTGCCGGGAAAGTAAACAAGGCAAAGAAATCGTGGTGCGGGAGGAGAGAGTCGAACTCTCACAGCTATTAACCGCTGGAACCTAAATCCAGTGCGTCTACCAATTCCGCCACTCCCGCAACGAGGAAACTATTTTACCTTGGGATTCGGTCCCATCGGCGGAATGGTCCCGCCAGGTGGGATTGGTTTCCCTTTTCGCAACAGCTTCAGTTTCAGCAATGGTTGCAACTTTTGCCAATCTTCGGCGGCGACAACTTTGACGTGCCCATCGGTGTAAGCAACGCATCGCTTTCCGTCGGGCCACGCTTCTGATTCGTAGAACATTGGAGTTCCAGCGGGCTGTTCAATCGACGTCATCGACGCGCCTGCGAGGCTCATATTGAACCGAAAGTCCCCGCCCATTGGGTTCTTTGTTTTGAGGATTTCTCTATTTTTAGTGTACGGCTCGATGAAGTTGAACAACTGCGGAGTGCTCTGTACGTAAGGGAAATAGTCATCGTAGTCGAAGCTGAGCATAATGGTCCCGAGGGCTATTTGCTTGAGGTTCGAAAGCGTAATGGTTCGGTCGACAGTTGAGCCAACCGGTGCAACAGGCTCTTTCACCAAATCTCTGAGCACGGATGGGGCAAAATCCGCCCTCGGAGTCAGAGAAATGATAGAGCTTCGGCTAAAGTACGTCAGTCGAAACCGAATCGTACTGGGGTCGACCATGCTTCCCCTCGGCATAGTCGGAAAATCAGTCTTGTAGCCGATCATGAACGGGCTTTGACCTGTAAACTCGTTCGCGGGGGCCCAAACTATGTTTGATAGTTGAAACAGCATATCTCGATCCAAACCTCGTTTTTGCTCTCCTGGCGCAGTGATCGCTCCACCACCCATGCTCATCATCATCAATGCCGACAGGTTGTCTTTCGACGTCGTTACCTCCGCGGCTACGAGCTCAGTTGGAAGGTCGGCAATGGTGTAGGTCGTCGGTTTCGTGCTTCCTAGCGGGTCTGTCTGACCAAAACTGACCGCAGAACCAAGAAATAGACAAGTCGCTATTAAGTAGGGCTTCATTGCCATTCAAGACGGAAATCAATCCAGCTTCGTTTCGGAAAACTGAGCTTCACCAATGAGCTGGACATACCCTTCGCAGTGAATGATCTCTTTAAATTGGACTGGGAAAGGGAACATATCAGTACTGACGACCGGGTTGATTTGTTCGATTTGGTTAG
>JAYVXG010000238.1:0-6704 GCA_043785475.1 Armatimonadota bacterium | reverse complement strand
TTGCATTCGTACAACCAGATTTGGATGGAACGTATGCACATGAACCGCCGTTGGTGGGACAGTACAAAGCTGGGTTTGCAAATCCCCAACCCTTACCTGCAATGTTTCCATTAACTTCGGTAAAGACTGGCAACTTGGCAGATTCAGCAATCGATGTTGAACTGTAGCCGTGCAACAAACCGTTGTACGCATAGTTTGTAGTTTGCTTGGTCTTACCAGCTGCGACAGGGTTCGTTGCTTGATACTCAGCCGACGTTGTTCCAGGGCTCTGGAGCATCTGGTAGTTCTTGATGTACGACTGAGTCGTGTTCATGAAGAATGTTTGTGAGAAGAACTTTCTAAACGCAGGGACTGAAGTTGCGGCCCAGTCATCTGGAACGTACTTGTTGTAGTTATATCCCCATTGACCTGAGACAGGGTCTTGTCCATGTCCGAGTGGGAACTGATCGTCATTGTCAGACAGGTAGATGGCAGTTGCCGTTCCGAGCTGTTTGACGTTTGAAAGGTCAGCGGTCTTCTTGGCGGCTTCTTTTGCTTGTGCAAAAACAGGGAAGAGAATGGCTGCGAGGATTGCGATGATCGCAATAACCACGAGAAGCTCAATAAGCGTAAATGCTTTTTTCATGATATTTCCTTTATGAATGCTACGGATCATTCCAAATTCAACTGAAATGAACCTGAGGCGGCTCCAAGGAAATCTTACGAATTTCTTACGGGACCAACCTTAATTTGTACTATAACAAATTTCGCGCCGTTACGCAACCAATTTTCAATATTTTTTCAAAAAAAAACCCCTCAATTTCTTGAGGGGCCCTTTTTGAACGATCTTGAGCTTACAGGCTAAAGTCGTAGTCTGGTCTGAACAACCATGGGTGACAACCGTCAGAGTAGTAGAACCCTGCGTGACCTGTTGAATCGTAGCCAGTCATTGGATCGGTTCGGTAGTCAGTTGCGCCTGGGTTCAATGTAGCGCCCATTCGTCGGAACTTTGCGTGAGTGTCGGAAAGTCCGAAGTTCTCACCTTTCGAATAGAGCCAGTAGGCACCGCCGCCAAATGCGCCGTAAACAGCACTGGTTTGGCCGTTGGTTGTATTGGCGCAAGTTGCACTGGATGGAACGTATGCGCATGATGCACCATTGACTGAACAAGTCAACGCTGGGTTAGCAAATCCCCAACCCTTACCCGCGATGTTTCCGTTAATTTCGGAGAATGTTGGGAGTTTGGCCACTTCTGCAATCGATGTTGAGCTATACCCGCTCAACAAACCGTTGTATGCATAGTTTGTGATTTGCTTGGTCTTACCAGCTGCGACTGGGTTCGAAGCTTGATACTCAGCAGATGTTGTTCCAGGACTCTGGAGCATCTGGTAGTTCTTGATGTACGACTGAGTCGTGTTCATGTAGAAACTTTGCGAGTAAAACTTTCTTGCAGCAGGAACTGAAGTTGCAGCCCAATCATCTGGAACGTACTTGTTAAAGTTGAAGCCCCATTGACCCGTTGCTGGATCTTGTCCTGCTTGGAGTGGGAACTGGTCATCGTTGTCTGACAAGTAGATGGCAGTTGCGGTTCCGAGCTGTTTGACGTTTGAAAGGTCAGCGGTCTTCTTGGCGGCTTCTTTTGCCTGAGCGAAAACTGGGAAGAGGATGGCTGCGAGGATTGCGATGATCGCAATAACTACGAGAAGCTCAATAAGCGTAAATGCTTTTTTCATGATTTTTCCTAAATAAATGCTACGGAGCACGACAGTTCCGACTGGAGTGGTCCACGTTTGGTTCCCAAAGATTCAAGCCGAATCTTTACGAAATCAGACGACAAAGATCATGATAACAAGTTTTGGGCCATTTTTGTCAAATTTCTTTAATTTTGTTAAAGTTTTTTTGGGCCAACTGTCCCAAATTGACATAATGGCCGTATATTTGCGAGGCTGCTTGTTAGGTTCAGCGACCACTGACGTCTTTGGTGCCAGTTTTGCCTTCAAAGCTCTCTCCGGCGTGGGGTGTGCTCTGATTTTGCACTGCAGGTCCGCGGTCTCCTTTGTCAAACAGGACTTCCTCTCCGCCAAGCGGATACTCCTTTCTGAGTGGATGGCCTACCCAGTCATCGGGCATGATAAATCTCGAGCCGGGGGCAAGTTCATTGCCCGCGAAAATGATTCCATACATATCGCCGATTTCCTTCTCGGGATATTCCGCCCCGAGGAATATGTGCTTTGCGGTTGGAATCGATCCGCCGTCACTGACCGAAGTTTTGATGAAGATGCGCTGGTTTCGCTTAATAGAGACGAGATTGTAAATAACTTCAAATCGGTCATCAAAATCTCGTTCATGCGTCCAGGTGGAGTAGTCCACGGCGAGGCATTCGCTAAAGAGAGTGTATTGGAGCTCCTCGGACTCTTTCAGGATTTTGAGGCTTGCCAAGAGGTCTTCTTTTGGAAGACAAATATAGAGTTCACCGTATCGGTTGAAAGACTTCGATACGGCGGTGCCAAGGGCAGAGACTTCTGGTGCGATTACTTCTGCAATTGTTTCCTCAGACAACTAAGCGACCTCCAACTGAGAATTTTCGGAGATTTCCAATTCGGCTTGTTCTTCCCAGTTGAGGGCTCCGACACGGACCACGTATGCGTAGGCCAGAATCCAGGTAAGCATATATGAGAGAAATTCGAAAAAACTTACCTTCACGAAGCCAATCGAAGCGGTCTTGTACACGGTCATCCAGGCCCACAGGAAGACAACTTCGATGTCGAATAGGATGAAAATAATTGCAACGACAAAAAACTTGATGGGGAATCGCTCTCTGGCGTCTCCAACTGGGGCGACGCCGCACTCGTACGGCGATCCTTTATAAGGTGTGTTTCTTCGGGGGCCCAAAACCCAGCTGACGGTTGCGAAGACGACGCACAGTGTGGCTGCTAATCCCATCGACGCAAGAATGCCAAGATATGGTCCCATCAGTCGAAAAGATACCCAATGTTGGCTCCTTAAGTGGATAATAAAGTTGAGCGATGGATCAACCTGCACTCCTAAACAAAATTGTCCAAAAGGAGAATCTTACGATGTCCGAGGCAAATCTCCTGATTGGAGCGATTTGCAATGATGGAACTCCGGCCCAAATCGGAGCTTTTTTGACCGCCCTTGCCATGAAAGGGATTCGAGTCGATGAACTGGCCGGATTTGCCGAGCGACTGCGTTCTGACTCTGTTCCGGTTCGTTGCCACGTCTCGAATCACATTGACACGTGCGGAACGGGCGGCGGGGTTTCTTCCTTTAATATTTCGACCGCGGCGGCAATCATTGCGGCTGCGGCAGGTGCGGTTGTTGCGAAACACGGCAACCGGGCGGTGACCGGTCGGTGCGGAAGTGCCGACGTTTTGGAAGCAATTGGGGTTCCGATTTGTGAGGAACCGGAATCTGCAACTCGTCGACTGGAAAATTTAGGATTTGCGTTTTTGTTTGCTCCGAAGTTTCATCCGACTGCGGCTCGCGTGGCTCCAGTTAGAAAGGAACTGCCTTTTCGAACCGTCTTTAACATGCTTGGGCCACTCCTGAATCCGGCGGGAGCGAAGAGGCAAATCGTGGGGGTGTGGGATCCAGGATTGCTTAACTTGGTTGGGGAAGCCCTGATTAAGTTGGATGCTGAATTTGCGATTGTCGTACATGGTGAGCCTGGCTTGGATGAGATATCGCCGATAAGCATCACTCAGGTCCGTATCATCGAAAATGGCGAAATGAGAAAGGAAGAGTGGACTCCTGCGACCTTTGGAGCGAGACCGGCTGATTTTTCGGCATTGTTGGCGGGCGAAACGCCACTCGAAAATGGTCAGATGCTCGTCGATGCAATCTCTCAAATTCATTCACCAAAGTGCCTGGCTGTTCTCCCGAGTGCTGCGGTTGCAGTTCGGTTAGCTGGCTTGGCGGACTCCTGGGTGACGGGCTATGAACTTGCCCGCGAAACGGTTCGTTGTGGAAAGGCGGCGGAGAAATTGGAACAGCTCAGGAAAGACGTTTGACGATTCTCGAAAAGATATTTGAAACGAAACGGGCAGAAGTCCAACGATCGATGTCTCTTACCAGTCCCGAAGAGATGCGCCATTTGGGCGCCAATATGGCGATGCCACTAGGATTTTTGAAGGCGTTGCGCGCAGATCATACTCGACCGGCATTGATAGCCGAGGTGAAGAAGGCGAGTCCGTCCCAGGGTGAAATCATTGCCGGACACTTTGATCCCGTTGCGATTGCCAAGGTCTATGAGGAAAATGGAGCGGCATGTTTGTCGGTTCTTACGGACGTGGATTATTTTCAGGGTTCTCCTGACTATCTTGTTGAAGTTCGCAAAGCAGTGGGCATTCCTTTGCTCCGAAAAGACTTTATATTTGACGAATATCAATTGGACGAAGCTCGGGCTTGGGGCGCGGACTGCGTATTGCTCATCGTGGCGGGTCTCGATGAAAACTCCTTAAAGCATCTCAATGACCAAGCGAAAGCGAGGGGTCTCGATGTGCTGGTTGAAGTTCATAACGAGGCCGAAACAGAAATTGCCCTTCGTTTAGCTCCGGAAATGATTGGAATCAATAACCGCGATCTCGCGACATTCGAGACCGACATCACGACCACTAAGCGACTGATTGAAATGATTCCCGATCACATCTTTACGGTCAGTGAGAGCGCTTTGCACACGAATGGCGATGTGAACCTTGTCAAATCTTATGGCGCAACAGCTGTCTTGATCGGGACGGCCTTTTGTGGTGCGGCCGA
This sequence comes from Armatimonadota bacterium, assembly GCA_043785475.1. GTDB lineage: Bacteria > Armatimonadota > Fimbriimonadia > Fimbriimonadales > Fimbriimonadaceae > Fimbriimonas. Next base: position 1,949 of record JAYVXG010000238.1, on the reverse strand, counting down.
CATTGGATCTAAGGTTCGCGAGGTGATGGGCCGATGATGCGAGTTAAGATTTGTGGTTTGACGAATTTCAAGGATGCTGAACTTGCGATTGAGTTTGGGGCCGATGCGATCGGCTTTAACCATGAGCCGTCGTCCCCTCGGTGCATTGGTGACTTTGACCTTGAATGGATTAAAGCTCTGCCCCCGCTTCCGATGAAGATCGCCGTGTTTGGCAAGGTCAACCGTGCTGCTTTTCCGGGAATCTTTGACATGGTGCAAGGAGTTGAGTGGGATGAATACCCCGAGCCATCGACTAAGCGGATTCATGTATTAAGAGTGCGACCGGGGCAAAAAACAAGTGACTTTGCGAATCTGACTATCAATTCTTCGGCGCTCATGCTCGATGCCTACAAGGACGGAGTTTATGGAGGGACCGGTCTTACCCTCGACTGGGATTTTGCGGCCGAATTTGTGCAGTGCGCTCAGCGTCCAGTCATCTTGGCGGGTGGGCTCAACCCAAACAATGTTGCTGAAGCGGTCCGGCGAACCAGACCCTTTATGGTGGACGTGGCGAGCGGAATTGAAGAGAAACGCGGTTTGAAAGATGCGATTATGATGCGAGACTTCATTCAGAGCGCGAAACAAGCTTGAAAAAAAATGCGAGGGAGCTGAAAGGAGAGCTTAAGCTACCCTCGCCAAGGCTTGCACCTATTGCTTCGACCCCACGTGTAAATCTTTCCCCCGGGGGTTCCCGCAACGGTACTGGTAATCATACGTGCTACGAAACGTAATGTCAACGATTTTTTAAGAAAAGGTCAAAATTTGATGAGAGCAGATTTCGGTCAGAGCATACAGATTCGAAGCATGCCAACGAATTCAACACAAATTAATTCCATGGTTCCCGCTCGGGCGATGCAATAAGGGAATCTCGTTTGCATGTGATTCCAAAATTGCAATTAAAAAATGAGCAATTCGGAGAGATCCAAACTTTAAATTTACTCGCCGTGCCGGATTGACCCAGTATTTTTGCCAGGCTCGTTTGGCCGAAATTGATGCCATAAGTGCGATTTTTTTGAACGAGAGGCAGGTTCAATAGCGGAAAGAAAAGAATTTGGGAACTTTGGCATAAATAATGTTGTCTCTTCCCCTGCTGAGCCTTGCGAAAGGGCTCGGACTAGGTATCATTACGCCGAAATCATAAAAAAAGGGAGGTGCGCGACCCTTGGCCGCCGCCATAGAAACCAAAAAACTAACGAAAAGCTATAAAAGTAAAGCGCATGGAATGGTTGACGTTGTCAGCCAACTCGATTTGCACGTTGAAGAAGGCGAAATTTTCGGATTCCTGGGACCTAACGGTGCCGGTAAAACGACGACCATCAAGATGCTCCTGAGCATCATTGAGCCATCAGCGGGCGAAGCATACGTTTTAGGAAAAGAGCTTGGCGATTTTGATGTTCACAAAATCATCAGCTACGTTCCTGAACGGCCTTATTACTACGAGTACATGACTGGAATGGAGATCCTTAAATTTTACGGATCTTTGTTTGGGATCACGGACACTGCGCGCATGGATATGCTCCTCGAAAAGGTTAATCTCCATCGTGACAAGACCAAAACCATCTCCCAGTTCTCGAAGGGTATGCAACAGCGTATTGGGCTTGCCCAAGCGTTGATCAACGATCCAAAGCTGCTTTTTCTTGACGAGCCTACCGGTGGTCTCGACCCTATCGCGCATCGAGAGATTCGCGACCTTATCCTGAGCTTCCGAGAAGAGGGCCGAACGGTCTTCATTTCGTCTCACGAGCTTAGCGAAGTCGAATTGATTTGCGACCGAGTCGCGATTATCAACCACGGGGTTATTGCCCGACAAGGAAAGCTAACTGAACTGCTCAAGGGCGGTCGAGTTGAGTTGACTGTCTCAGGCGTGAACCGCGGCATCTTTGCGGATATGAAAATTCCTGACAGCAATA
>JAYVXG010000237.1:0-6708 GCA_043785475.1 Armatimonadota bacterium | reverse complement strand
AACTCCGACTGAACGGAATATGTTGAATGGCGATGATAATCATGGCGCTTCAAACTGGCAGAGCGAGTGGGATTCGAACCCACGAGACGTTTCCGCCTACACGGTTTCCAACCGTGCTCCTTCGGCCACTCGGACATCGCTCTACGTGGTCGATATTAATTATGGCTCATTTTGCCAACTGGATTCCTCTCCTCTTAGGAGAGGACCTTCCCGCGCCGCGAAGCAAGCTTGGGAAGAGGTGAGGTAGGTAAAGAATTGCCACCCAAAAACCTGAATTGGCTTGGAATAATCTGGGCCTTAGCCCTAACAATCAATGCCCTCGCCTCAATTTCACGCCAAAACCGACAACAGCTCCGACGTCTCCGCCATCCCTTCGTCGAAACACGCCAACGCAAAATCAACTTGCTCGGCCGTAATCATCAACGGCGGCTCGAACCGCAGAACCCGAGGATTGTTGAGCGCGTACGCAACGCAAACCCCAAGCTTCATCAGACTCGCAACCATCACCTCGCCAACCTCGTCCATCGTAAACTCGACGCCAACCATCAAGCCCCGTCCCCGAACTTCCTTCAAGAGCTCCGGATACCGCTGCTGGATGAGCCGAAATCCGTCCAGCATCCGCAAGCCCAAAACCCGTGAATTCTCAATCAAGTCTCCTTCCTCAAGAATCTCAAGCGTTACCAATCCAGCTCGACAAGCCAACGGATTTCCGCCAAACGTACTCGTGTGCGACATTGGATTATCACCAAAAACCTTCTCGTAAATGTCCATCGTGAAGATCGTGACGCCCAGCGGCATGATCCCGCCACCGAGCGACTTAGCCAAGGTCATAATGTCGGGTGCAACCCCTTCATGGTCGCAAGCAAACATATATCCCGCGCGACCAAGCCCACTCTGAACTTCGTCAAAAATCAACAACGCTCCGTGCTTATCGCACGCGGTCCGAGCCGCCGTCAAATATCCGTCGGGAGCGACAATAATCCCGCCCTCTCCCTGAATCGGTTCGACAATAAAGCACGCCGTTTGGTCGTCAATCGCACCCACAAGAGCGTCAATATCGCCGTAATCTACAAAGCTAACCCCGGGCATCAGGGGTTCAAATTTCTTTCGGTACCTCTCCCTTCCGGTCGTCGACAAAGCACCAATGGTCTTGCCGTGGTAGCTCCCGTTGGTCGAAACAATCTTCGATCGCTTCGTTGATGCTTTGGCAAATTTCAGCGCGGCCTCAACCGCCTCGGTTCCGCTATTGCTAAAAAACGAAACCTGCAAGTCCCCTGGCGTCAACTCGGCCAGTTTCGCCGCCAGGTCTGCCGCATTCTTTGTAAAAAAGGCTTTCGCGCTCAAGCCCAAATGGTCGAGCTGATCCTTAACTGCCGCGATAACCCTAGGATTACGATGCCCGAGAGCAAACGTGCCGTATCCGCCGAGGCAGTCGAGGTACTTCCGCCCCTCGTGGTCGAAAATATAGCAGCCTTCGCCGTAAGTCTCGACGCCGAAACCAGCAAAGCCCATGAGTCGGGCAAGATTGGGGTTGATGTATTTCGAGTATTTGTCGAAGACATCTTGATACAGCGCATCAGCGTCCATACCGTGATTATACGGGGAATAGAAGGCGGGAGTTTCGAACCAATTTAATAGCTCATGTTCGCGCCGAAGTAGGGGGTTTTGCCCGCCTTGACCTCAGCCGCCCAATCTTTCAATTGCGAAAACCGGGGGTCCCAAAACGATTCGCACTCGTGGAAGTACGCGATCACGGTATCGCGTTCGCCTGCTTCGATCAGGTCGTTCGCTAGCTCCATGTTCGGGCCAAAGCTATCTAGGGTAGGTGAGCCGGGCGATTTTCCCGCCGCCAGTAGATGCTTCTTGGCGAGGTCCACATGTTTCTCGCGGAGCGCAATGCGCCCCATCACCACATTGCCGTCGTGGACAGCGACACCATAGTCGCCGCTGGTTTTGTCGGTCGCTTTTGCCACGATTTCGAGCATCGCCGTGCCATATTTCCGAGCTTCGGCGATATTGCCCTTATTGAAATCATATTTGGCGATCGTTGCCATGTCGAAGGCTCGATCTTTGCCCGAAGTGTTATTCTTCAACCGCTCCCTAGCCTCTTTCGTTTGTTTTTCATGCAGCTCATCCCGACCTTTATAGGCGTTCTTGAGGCTGACGAACGAAGTTACGAGCAATCCCGCGCTCACCGCCATCATGCAGGCGCATAAGATGTATCGTGGTGCCATGCTCCATTCTATCACCCTTTGGGTGACACTCCAAATTACGGAAATGCCTGCCCTACCAACGCAAGTTCAGTAGTGAAGTCGACACTGAGCAATTTCGATGGATCCTTCTACGACGCGGTAAATGAGACGGTGCTCGTTGCTGATCCTTCGAGACCACCAACCTGTCCATCGGTGTTTCAGTGCCTCTGGATTTCCGTTCCCTTCGTATGGCGAACGAGATATCTCCTTGATGAGAGAATTGATTTTGGTCACCATCTTTTTGTCGATGGACTGCCAATAGAGATAGTCCTCCCAAGCTTCTGGGGAGAACGAGACACTCATATTTCTACTTTAATTCCCTTGCCTGCTTCCAATGATTTGATCGCGCTGTCGATTCGCGCAGCATTCTTAGGGCTTCGCATCAAGTACATTGTCTCTTCCAGGGAATTGTAATCCTCAAGGGACATCAAAACGACTGCATCAGCCTTTTGTCTAGTGATGAATAGTGGCTCGTGATTTTCGCATACCATGTCCATCGACTCTGCCAGATTGGCGCGTAAATCGGAATAAGTTGTCAGTTTCATGAGATTATTGTACCATAATTCGTACAGAAATATGTACGACTAATCACTCCCAATCGGCTGAATCACCCGCTCCACCTTCAGAAACGCCTCGACAACCTCAGGATTCCACTCGATCCCCGCGCTCCCCTCAATCTCTTCCAAAGCAATTGCCCGTGTTGTGGGACTCTTCCACGCCGCGCCATTCATCATCACGTCGAACGCTTCGCACATCCCAATGATCTGCGCTGCAGTAGGAATCTCCTCACCCTTCAGTCCACTCGGGTACCCCGCGCCATTCCACCGCTCGTGGTGAGACCGAATGCCCGGAATCGCTGGCACTAGGAAATCGTAGGACTCGACCAACTTAACCGAATACTCCGCATGTCGCCGCAAAACATCAAGTTCAACCTCAGTCAATTGCCCGACCTTGCTCAACAAACTCCCATCCAACCGAGTCTTGCCCACATCATGCAACAGAGCTGAATATCGCAACCGTAACAATTCTTCCTCGCTCAGGCCAAGTTCGGCTCCCGTCCCAACCGAGTAAACCGCCACCCGCTCTGCATGCATCCGCTCCCCCGGTGCGTTCAAATCCAATGCTTCGAGCAAGGCGCGAAGCGTCTCATTCCGTGATTTTCGAGTCTCGTTATCTATTTCCATTTCTCCCAACATTCAGTCAGACTGTCCTTCAAATTGATTGCGACCGCAAAGTTAAAGTCCCACTTTCCATCTCTGAAGATGTTTAAATATTCGGCATTGGTACGAGGATCTAAAAGTACTTGCCCCTTACTGATTCGCCCGATAATTCTCTTTTTTCTCAGTTCAGCCAATAGCTTGTCCGGCGAATTCGAATTTAGGGCCACAGCATAGGACTGAACACCTTGACCTGGAGCTGCCCCTGATCCAATTTCCGTAATCGTTTCAATTATTTTTGCGCCATCTGGTGCTATTCCTTCGCACCAAGATTTGATCATTTCTGGAGGATATCCAAGCAATTTGAAAAGCGGTATGGATGCTTCCCACCCGTGAACGTACTTCCTGAGAGTCTTCTGCAAGATCAATAGTGAATTCTTGTCAATTCGAAGTGCTCTTGCAAGGGGGTGTTTAGCCATTTTGGCGATCAATTCTTTCCGACCCAAGACAATGCCGCACTGTGGACCGCCAAGAAGCTTGTCACCGCTTCCAATCGAAATATCGGCTCCTGCAGCTACGCTTTGTGGCAGGGTTTCGATCCCGTGAATTCCGTACTCCCTGAAGTCGATCAAGGCACCGTTGCCTTGATCGTTAATGAAAAGCACACCATGTTGGTGGGCCGCTTCGGCTAATTCCTTCGTTGTCGGAGTGCTGGTAAAGCCCTTTACTTCAAAGTTCGACGGGTGGCACTGAAGAATTGCCGCCGTCTTCGCCGTGATCGCATCGGCGTAATCCTGAGCACGGGTTTTATTGGTGGTGCCAACATCAACTAGTTTGCATCCGCTGGTCTTGATCACGTCCGGCATACGGAACGAACCACCAATTTCCACGCTTTGACCTCGGCTAAGAAGAACTTCTTTTCGTGAACAACATGCGCTGAGTACTAATAATACAGCGGCTGCGCCGTTATTGACAACGAACGCGTCTTCGGCCCCCGTCAATTGGCAAAGGAGGGATCGAACGTGGTCTTGGCGGTCTCCGCGCTTGCCCGTTTCAAGATCAATCTCCAAATTCATATAGTGGAAAGTCTCGGTTACGAGACCTGGAGCTCGACCAAGACCTGTGTGTAAGATGACCCCAGACATATTTATGACTTTGTTTAGGGGTAAATGGAAAGCTTTGCTGGCCTCATTTAAGGCGAGACTGGTAATGTCAAATGGTCGATTGCCGTCCAGTTCCAATCGCGCTGCATCAATCGCAAGTTTGGCAATCCGATTTCTCAACTTTTCCGTACATCCCGCAAGTTCCGGAATCGACGCCAGAGCCGTCACGCTGGGCAGTGAGCTGTAATCTGGCATAAGCTCATTTTAGCGGATAGGACTTCATTCCTACTTCTAAAACCGATCCGAATCCGTCATAGTATTAAAAGAACATCATGCAAACCCCTCCACCATTCCACGGTTACGAAGGCCAACAACAACCACCACAAAAGAAAAAATCAAACGTAGTCGTAATCATTTTTGCGATTCTCGGCGTGCTGCTAGTCTGTTGTGGTCTCCCGCTTGGGTTCGTCGCCTATAACGGAATGAAAGCATTTAAGGGAGCGATGGCAATCGGCGGCTGCTCGGCCAACGTCAATTTTATGAAGTCTGCCCTTCACGAATACAGCCGAACCCACGACGGGAAATTGCCAAGTGCGGCCACTTGGCAAACTGACATCGGCAAATATCTTAAAACGACCAAGGATGCCGAGAACGTACCGATGAAATTCTGGAAGCCCGGCGGAGAATGGTCGTGCGAGGAAGGCAACACCAAAACCGGATTCATGTTCAACTCTGACCTGTCCGAAAAGAAAGTTGCGGATGTCACCAAGAACGATATCGATGCCATTGCGATTTTTGAAACCAAAACTGTCGCGTTCAACCAGTCCGGAAAGCTGAACATTTTGCCGTTCGCTGAAAGTCCAAAGATCTTGGGCGACTTTCTCAAGGAAAGACGAGGTTGGATGCTAGTTTCCGCCGATGCAACCCACGTTTATGCGAAAGATGCAAAAGGGAACTTGGGGCCATTCGACATGAACATGAGAGGAAAAGGAGGGTTTGATCTGAATACCGATTCAACTTCAGATTCCAAGAGTTCGAAGGATTCCGGCGATTCCAACGACTCGAAAAGCGATAATTCGAACTAACGGCAGTATAATGACAATAAGCCTATGAATATGTTTACTTTGCCTTTTGCCGTATTTCCACCATCAGGAATGGAATTGTGGATTATCCTTGGCGTAATCGTGCTCCTGTTCGGTGGAGCAAAAATTCCTCAATTGATGCGAGGAGTCGGACAAGGGGTTGGCGAGCTCAAAAAGGGACTGGAAGAAGGAAAGTCAGCCATCGCTGATCTTCACAAGACCGACGATAAGCCCGAAGAAAAGACCGAAATAAAACCAGAAGAGAAAGTCGAGGCAAAATAGTGCCCCACATTCCCGGTGGCGCAGACCTACTAATCATTGGATTTGTCATCCTGATGCTCTTCGGTGGCCAAAAACTGCCTGAACTCATGCGCGGCATCGGCAAAGGCCTCGGGCAGCTACAAGAAGGCCTCGAAGACGGCAAACGAAAGCTCCACGAAGCGATGCACGATGAAGACCACCATAGCTAGTAAACTAGTCGTTCCGTGAATCTAACCGTCTGGACTAACCAAGACCTCGAGCCCGTAAAACTAAAGTGGCTCCAAGACCAAATTGCCCCCCATACCTTGGTGGTCTCCAACGCTTCGAAGGTCAATAACCTATCCGCTGGCGGCCAAGATCAGACCTGCACGTCCGCGGATATTGCATTCGGACAGCCGTCAGTAGAAGACCTCCTCGCCCCAAATTCCCTCAAGTGGATCCACATCACCAGCGCGGGTTTTACCCGTTTCGACCGCTCCGACCTTGGCGAAACCCTTAGGGCAAGGGAAATACCGTTCACTAACAGCTCATCCGTTTACGATGACCCCTGTGCCCAGCACGCTTTCGCAATGATGCTATGCCACAATCGGCGATTGCTTGCAAGCGCAACAAACCACGCCAGCCACAACTGGGCATACAACGAACTGCGGCCAATCGAGCGAGTGCTTCACAACGAAAATGTCCTCATAGTCGGATACGGCGCAATCGGCCTCCGGCTCACCGAGCTGTTATCGCCGTTCGGATGCACCGTAAAGGGCGTTCGAAGATCAGTTAAAGGCAACGAGCCTGTCCCCGTCTTCCCCATTTCAGAACTGGAGAGCCACCTCGGCTGGGCCGACCATGTGGTTAACCT
>JAYVXG010000236.1:0-6715 GCA_043785475.1 Armatimonadota bacterium | reverse complement strand
CGACGAAGCAACAAAACGCATGTACTGCTCAGTCGGACCTCCGTCGAAGACACGAACTGACCTTAGCTGCGGCTCTTGCGCAGCCAAAGTCAAAATGGCCAATGATGCTGAGAGAGTCATTGGGCTATTGTAACTCGCATGGTGTCATAAAGTATCGTGGGGTCATTGCCAAAGAGGCTTTCAGCAAATGTTCGGTAATTATTTCCTCTCACTGACTACTCGACTTATTTCCTTCCATACTTCCAAAGTCTGTTGACCCGCGAGCTTTTGTTGTTCCTCAATCTTTGCTTGAAACCAATCACGATCTTCCGGGTCAAGCTGGTCTTTGAACAGAATTAGCTCAACGCCCAAGAACTTTATTTGACTCTTCGGGTTTTGAAAAACCGACTCAATATAACTTTTTTCTGCCTTATCCAGGGTAACCGAATTGTTGCAATTCATTTGGAGTTTTTTCAATTCGGATCGATGAACATTTTTCGTCAGATCTAACGGGCAGTCCATAAACTTCAGGTACAGAACAAGCGAACTCGATGTGTAATATCCTCTCTTTCTAACCAAGTTTTTATGAACTGCCCTAAGAAAGGTCTCCGCGGGAATAGATTTTTGTTTGGCTGCCAAGCATAATACGTTGCCAGCAAGTAGACCGTTCTGCATTTCCTTTCCATTGAATTCTCGAATTAAGAAAGCCTGATCCATTGCAGTAATAGTATTTGTTCGGTTAAAGACCCGCTGGATATCACTTATCCAGGCATTGTATTGGAGGTCATCAGTCGGGGCGCTAACAGTGCGCCGTGACATTGGCCCGGGGGCCGTAGGATGTACGCAACCTAGGGGGGCAAGCAATAGTGTGGAAATTAGCATTGCGGAGCGTCTTCGCGTGCCGAACCGAGGCCTTAGGATCAGGTTATAAATGGACGGCTGAGGAGTTGACGGCACAATTGAATTGTAACACGACACTTCACAAAGCATGAATCTAAATATCGCGAAATGGAGTTTGCTCACCATTGCAGACGTTGGTACTGGAGACACACAGAATTGCTCGACTAACCATATGCAAAATTACGTGTAACCTCGACACTACAGCCGTCGAATTAACGTCGAGAAGCATCGGCCGGGTTAGTTGGCCGGGCAAGATAGCCTCTCCGAAGATGTTTGGGGGGTTTTGAGAGATTGGAATTGCGGCGATAATCGCCCTTGGAAACTTCGTTCCTCCACAATCCTCCTGGGACTGTGGCTGTTTCGCTGGGCTTACCCTAGCCCCCAGGATTAGCTTCGGACTGTGCCCATCGTAAATCCTTTCGACCTGGCCTGACCTCCTTCCGCCCCTTCAGTGCCATTGTTGGGAATTCGTAAATTTGCGCCGAGGATATTTATTTAAGGCATCCTTCAATCCAACAATTGGATCTGGAAAAATCGAGGCGGAAATGAGCGAGAAGTCCGAAATTGTCAAAATTCCTTTTTCATTCTTGTCCCATCTCGAATTAATTGGCATTTCAAAAATGAACGACGTTAGCATATCAACTTTATAGTATTTCTGCTGTGAGTTATTGCGTGATTTGAAATTGGTGTTTGAATAGTCGCGAGAGTAAAACTGCTCTGCACCCTCAATAATCTCATCGGTATTAAATTTTGCGAGAAACTTGTAAGTAGACACAATTTTGGGAGTATTTTCCTTGGACCTTGAACTAATCACAGGCATTGCGGCCAGATTGTTAGCGATCATAATCACAGACTGATCGTGCAGTGCTCTTTGAAATGTGATGCATAGGAAGATATTGATGACCATTTCGGTTTGCAACTCATTCTAACACGAAAGAAATTAATGTCCTATATGCCCTGATTCGCAACTTCGATTGCGCTGAGACACGCTTTGGCCTTATTCTGAGCTTCGACATATTCTTTGGTGGGTTCTGAGTCGTACACGACACCGCCACCCGCTTGTACATATGCCCTGGAACCGCGCTTAAAGATCGTTCTGAGGGCAATACAGGTGTCCATATTGCCATCGTAGCCGATGACGCCGACCGTTCCCGCGTACGCGCCTCTTCGGGTGGGCTCCAGCTGATCAATGATTTCCATCGCGTGAACTTTTGGAGAACCGCTCGTGGTTCCGGCCGGAACCGTCGCCCTGATTAGGTCGTAGGCATCAAACTCGTCCCTCAGTTCGCCGGTCACATCACTGACGATGTGCATGACGTGGCTGTACTTTTCGATCACCATGAGGTCGTTTACTTTTACTGAGCCGTATTTGGCGACTCGACCAATGTCGTTTCGGCCAAGGTCGACAAGCATGATGTGCTCGGCTCGCTCCTTTTCGTCGGCGAGAAGCTCTTCAGCTAATTGCTCATCTTCTTCTTGAGATTGTCCTCTCCATCGCGTTCCCGCAATCGGGCGGACCCGCGCGGTTCCATCATGAAGAGACACCATAATCTCCGGGGACGCGCCGATTAGTTCAAAGTCTCCAAATTGGAGCAAAAACATATATGGCGAAGGATTGATGCTCCTTAATGCTCGATATATTGAAAGCGGGTCGGTTACCGGCTCGGCCAGAAATCGTAGAGAGGGCACCATTTGTTGTCCATCGCCTTGACGGAGGTATTCCTTCATCGTGCGAACATTGTCTTCAAATTGTTCTTGGGTTTGGTTCGCAGAAAGTTTAGGGGCATGGATGCCGCCCTTAGGCAACGGAGGAAGCGGCTGTGAGAGGCGACCGATGACCCATTGAATCTCGCTGACGGCATCGTCGTATCCTTCGCGAGTTCCATCGGCTATGACCACAACCCGAATAATGTTTTTCACATGATCAAAAACTACAACGTGGTTGGTGATCATCATCGCCATGTCGTCCACCTTGAGGTCGTCTTTGCAAGTGTCCGGTAGCTTTTCGAAGTACCGCACGATATCGTACGCCATCATTCCGACCGCGCCACCCATAAAATGTTTGAGCCCAGGCAAAGGAATCGGGACCATGTTGGCGAGTTCTTCTTTGAGAACGTCGAGCGGATCCTCGCCTTTACCGAGGTGAAATGGTGTTGACATGCCACCAAAAATCACCTTTCCATGACCATTTTTACACCGGATGACCTTCTTTGGGGTTACGCCAAGAATCGAGTAACGAGCGAGGTTCTCCCCACCGGTAACACTTTCCAACAGGAAGCTGTAGGTTTGGTCATGAGCGAGCTTCCAGTACGCGCTGACGGGAGTCTCAATGTCGGCACGGATGTCTTCGTACACCGCAATTGCCAGACCTTCGGCAGACATCTCCAAATATTCTTCAAATGAAGGAGTGACCATTCCCACTGAATTATGAACTGAAAATCAAGCAAGATGTGACAAACTTAAGTTGTGTCTGGCTTCACAACCCACTCTGGCAAAATTGCGGTTCTTAACGAGGACCAGGTCGATACCGACCGAATTATCCCCGCTCGCTTCCTAAGTAAGGTCGAAAAAAGCGGCTACGGTGAACTTCTGTTTAAGGATGTTCGCAGTGATTCGTTCGTGTTGGATCAACCCGCGGCAGCCGGAGCATCGATCTTGGTTGTTGGTACCAACTTTGGATGTGGCTCGTCGAGAGAGCACGCGGTTTGGGCCATTCAGCAGGCGGGATTCGAATGCGTTATTGCCCGCAAAGAAGAGACATCGCCAGGCTTCTCCGATATCTTCCGCGGGAACTCCGCAAATTGCGGTTTGTTATTGATCGAGCTACCTTCGGCAGAACAAGCAGTATTGGCGGCTCTCCCCACCGGATCTCAAGTGACGGTCGATCTTCCCAACCAGACGGTCGCATTTGGAGATCATTCGTTTGGTTTTCAGATCAACGAAGCCACAAAGCTTGCGCTGATGGAAGGATTAGACCTAATTGGAACCACCCTGCTGTTTGCCCCGGATATTGCCGCGTACGAATCTCAATCAACGACATTTGTGCCCCCGATCGTTGAGAAAACTCATGCTTAGACCCTCTTACTCTGCCGTAGCCGTTGCCATCATGTTTTCTTTGATCGGGTGTTCGGAAAACGATTCATCGAATAACGGCATCATTCCGGTTCAAAATAGCAGCGGGAACAATACCCCTGCTCCATCATCTTCGACTGGGTCTGTAGACAGCAACTCCGTGACGGTGTCAAATAATGCCCAGGCGACCAATATCACGCCAGCGGCTGGTACGACGGCCAATGGCACCAAGAATTACAGCCGAATATTCCAGACCTACGAGCTAAAATCCACCACGATCAAGACTCCAGGTGGCGACCTAAAGCTATGGATCATGGACGATGAGAGCAAGCGTCAGGAAGGCATGATGTTCCTCCACGATAACGAAGTTAAGGACAACGAAGGAATGCTGTTCTTGTTTCCTGACGTTCAGAAGCTCTCCGGCAACTATGCTTTTTGGATGAAGAACACCGTTCTGCCGCTTGACATCGATTACATCTCGAAAGAGAAAAGGGTTCTCAATATTGGGAAAGGAGTTTCGTTTAGCGAGGCTCCAGTAAAGCCAAAGGGCGATTACTTCTACGTTATTGAAGTCAAACAGGGCCTTTCTGCCCGGTTCGGATTGACACCGGGTGCAAAAGTAGAAATTTCTAACGACTTAAAAGGCAAACCGTAAGCCGAATCTTGATATGATTGTCCTGAGATGGTCATAAAAAGAATTGCATTGGTTGTGGCAGGACTGTGTTTGGGGGCTGTCACCCTTGCTCAAGAAACATTTGGCGACGATAAGAAGGCATTTGTGCTTCTACCTGCTGAGGTCATTTCAAGTGGGACCGTCGACCAAATTCGTTTTTCACAGTCTGGCAGATACATAACGTACCGAAAGGTGGAGACTTCAAAAACGCTTCTCGATATCTTGGACCCGCAAGGAGTCAAAAAATCTCGTTGGTTTCGCTTTGATCGAATCTCCAAGACCAACAACTTGGTGCCACTACCAGATACAGCTAACCAAGTTTTCTTCTTCGGCGATGATCAAACTGCCTTCTTTTGCCAGGGTGGCGAACAGGACGATCAAGGATTCATTGACCTCACAAATGGATCAATCTCTAAGACAAAGTTACCGGTGGAATCGATGACTTACTTTGGTGAAATGCCTTCGGCTCCATTCCTCATGAGCCTCACGGGCCGGACCTTATCTCTCGTCACTCCGCGCGGACGACCAATGGCGATAACCGTCCCACCAAAAGTCCATGTCTTCAGTCCAATCGCTTCCGAACTCGGAACCTTGCAGTTTGCCGCATACATAAAGGGAACTCCCTCTCAGTTTGGGCATATTGTTTACCGACTTGATAACGAAAGCGTGACGTTTGTCGAGACGTCTCAGAAACTCATGGGAGAACAGATGAATGTTAACGAGAAGAAATATGAGTTTTGGTTCGAGGATCTGGGAGAGTTGGTTTACTTAAAGATGCAAAATATCCCAAAGAACTACGTGAGCGAATTACCGACCAAGGCGAAACTGTGCATGGCAAAATCCTTTTCACTCATCAGTCCATCGAGCGACTGCGTTGCTTATGTCGATGCCGGCGCGCTTCTGATTCGAGAGGTAAAGCCGATCGATGTTGACGTGGCAAGAGCCGAAGCGATCAAGAAAGCCAAGATTAAAGCAATGTCGGATGCAAAAATGGCTGCCCTGGGCCTGATCATATGCGCGTCAGACATGGATGGCGTCCTACCAGGCATAGAAGGCTGGGAGAGCAAAGTCGGCCCTTACACTAAGGATGGCGACATGCTCCGGAACTTCAATTACACGTTTAAAGGCGGCAATATATCGGGCATCGACAATCCCGCAACCACCGAACTTGGGTTCACCGTTGGGCCAGGGGGACGGGCGGTGGCCTACTGTGACGGACACGTCCGATGGATTCCAAACCCATGAAATCATTTTTCATTTTTTGGCTTGTTTTTTCGCTGAAACAGCGCGGGCTCAGGATGTTTTTGGCAGCGACAACCAAGCGTTTGCCTTGATGCCAGCCGAGACGGTTTCGAGTGGAGTGGTCTCGAACGTATCGATTTCGCACTCGGGCCGGCTCGTCATGTTCCAACGTCGTGCAGTCACCACAGTTGAATTAAAGCCGAAACAGACCAAAGAATGGTACTGCTTTGACCTAAGAACCAAGGTCGCGAGGAACCTTCGGGTGCCACCCGACACGACCAGCATCTCCGCTATGACGGGCGACGAGAATCTGGTGATTGACAGCTGGAAGGGGCAAGGACGTGCCGAAATATTGAATTTGGCGACCGGGAATTTGACAAATATTGATCTTGGAGACGGGTACCTGATGTACGCCGGAGACAAGCCGTTCTCCCGCTCGATTATGATTGGACATCAATCTGAGAAAGTAACCTTTCTGAGCCTCAATGGCAAGACAAGGGAATACGACTTCGGCCCAAATATCGTTGTTTCTTTTCCGTTTGATGGGGACGATACGAACCTTTATTTCCACGCAAGAGTGGGGCACTCGAACCCGCCGGTGAGGCTCAAAATGACTCTTAATCGGTCTACTGGAGCAATTACTCAATTTCCGCTGAAGGAGAACGAAGAGAGGGACATCATTTTCCGAGACGAGAAGCTTCGGCAATTTCGAGTTGATGCTGGGGGTGGTTTTGCGATGATTGGACTCGTGAATGAACGCCACGATTACAAGCGAGATATCCCGTGGAAGACTCGAGTTGGACCTGACCAGGGCAACATTGAAGTTTCGCCCACCAACGATTACGTGCT
>JAYVXG010000235.1:0-6717 GCA_043785475.1 Armatimonadota bacterium | reverse complement strand
TTAAGGATGTGACCATTCGCGACTGTACTGTGCGGGACACTTTTCGTTCGGTCATCGCGCTCGAATCGGTTGATGGCGGCACCCTCGACAACATCGATGTTGGATTCATCAAAGCGACCAACACTGGAAACGCATTCTTCGTTCGCCTTGGTCATCGGACGCTTTCTGCTCAGGTCGGTCGTGTGAAGCACATTTGGCTTCACGATATGGACGTTCAGGTTCCGCTCAAGCAACCTGATTTGGGATATGCGTTTAAGGGTCCGGACATTGCGACTCCGCACAACGTCATGCCATCGTCAATTATGGGGCATCTTCAGTTCCCGATTGAAGACGTCCGACTTGAGCGAATCAAGATTCGTTTTCCCGGAGGCGGCACAACGGCTATCGCCAACGCGCCCGTGACGGCTCTGGCCAAAATTCCTGAGTACGCAGAGCATTATCCGGAGTTCAACATGTTTGGTGAGATGCCGGCGTGGGGAATTTTCATTCGTCACGCTCGCGGAGTTTCGGTGAAGGATTGCTCCTTCTCATGTGACGCTCCCGATTATCGCCCGGCATTGGTATTGGACGACGTTATGAATTTTAGGCCGTCGAAATTAAAGATATCTGGAGCCGATAAAAAGCCGACGGCGTTTGTTCGGAAGAGCCGAGTTACGAAGATCGACGGATTTGTGGTGAAGCAGGGGAAGTAGTGCAATAGTTGGGGGGAAATAGCCAACGCTCCTTCCTTGGGGAAGGTGTCACGCCGGTCATTCCCTTTGCCACAGTTTCTATGATCGGCGTGATGGTAGGGGTGCTCCGGATCCAAGCTTTAATTGAGCACTCCCACCGGTCATTCCTCACCGGCTCCCCCGAGGGAGCAACGTGGCTAATACCTCCGCAAAATATCCAGGTTAATGTAAAGTTTGGATTTTAAATAGATTGAGTGTAAAATAGGCAAATCAGGCAGGATTGAGAGAATGATGAAGAAATTTGGAAATTTCATGCTCTCAATTCCTGGCATGCGAGATGAGACGAGGATATCCAAAGGATTCCAGACTTTCCTCAGATTTTGGTGTTTTTTCCCAGTTATTTTGGCACCCGCGTTGCTCCTGGTCTTTAGTCGTTTCACCAAATGGCCGATGGGCATTTTCGTTTTCGTACTATTGGAGTCGCTATGGGTTTTTATTCGGAATCGGATCGACTTCTCTGAAGTGGCTCTAGGCAAAATTTGCCAGCAATTGCTTATTTGTGCGCTAGTTCTACCATTTACACTTTTGGGCGACTTGGTCAGCCATATCAGACACACAGATATATTTCCGGGGCTAACTATACTCCTTTTGCTTTACGCATTGACGATGGTGCCATATCAAATCTGTTCCGAAGATTTGTTTCGCAAGGATCCAAGTAGGCAAAAATGAATAGTCCGCTAACAGGACTTTCGCTGAAGGTGTTCAGAGGCTGGTGCTACCTCCTTCCAATCCTGTTTGGCTTGTTCGGCATCATCTGCCTCGTGATGGGCATTCGCCTGCATATATTTGGATTCAAGTTAATCTCTGGATCGATAATTGACCTTGGCAACACCGCATTCATTGCACACGCCATTCACAAAGTGATGAAGTTCCCGGCATCCGTTTCACCAGAAAACATTTGGGTGGCCCTGATCCAAACTACTCTCATCGGCATCCTGATTGAAGTAACTATCGCGATTGCGTGACACGTTCGATCCGATATACCCAATTGGCCTTACACTATTGCGCCGCTGCTGATTGTAGTAGCCACTCCACATTTTGCATACAAAGGCAAGCCAACCTTCGAGTGGCTGAAATTCAATGGCATATCTTAGGCGTCGCAATGCGAACCGAGAAGTCATCTGGATTTTCTTGAACTTTTCCGCATGCCCAGCCCGGAACCAATCTTTCAGGATATTTGGACGTAGTAATTCAGAAAGGTGAGAAGGCCGGGGCTTCCCTTCACGGAGGACATTGTCATTTCTGACAAATCTTTGCCCCGGGCCTTCACAACCGATACATTACTTGGGTTGTCCGCTATGCCATTCCGGCTCTTTCGAGCTCGGATATTTCAGACGCGATGGCGGTAAGGCGATGTTGAAATGCCCGATCGCTAAACTCGCGGTGCCGAGTGTAGAGGTGTTGCAAAGATTCCTGAAGGGAATTCGATATGACAACTCGATGTCCGTCGGTTTGTTTGTAAAGGGCGGCTGGACCAAGGTCGTCGAATTCTTCGACTGCTCCACCATTCTTTACTTTCCAACCCGTTTCGGTCAGTGAGATTTCAATTTCCAATTCCCTCTTTGAGTCTTGCGAAAAGACTGCAAAATTAAAAAAGCGGCCAATAGTCGCCATAAGCTAAGATTCTATGACAATTCTTACGGTCTTCACAAGTCCAATAATGGCGGGACGAATATTTGCGATTTTTGGACAACGACTTGATTTTTTAACGATAACCCGAGAACTCTATGTTTAAATTTTCGTTTTAAGCCCCTTTATTGATGCGTTTTAACTCGGCGAGCAAAAAATCGATGTTCGTGAAAGGGTCGCCTCCGGTCCTTTTCCACCGAACTTTGCCCAGCTTATCGATCAAAATCGTTGAGTGCAATTCAATATTCTCGAAATCATCATAGGACGAAAAGCGTCGAGCGTTTTCGTGGTTGGTGTCACTCAGGAAAGTGACCTTCACTGGATTTAAGGTTAGTGAATCCTTTAAGGCTTTCGGAGTCTGACTACAAACTCCCAATACGATCGTGTCTTGAGCCTGAAACTCTGGCATTTTGTCGTTAATTGCCTTCAATTGCCCAACGCAGTGAACGCACGCCTCACCAAGAAAGAAGACGAGGAGGACATTCTTACCTTTGAAATCTGACAAGTGCACCGACTTTCCGTCGATGCTTTTCACATCAAGGGTTGGGGCAGTAAATGGCACCCAGTTGCTCGGGCCAAATGAATTTAGCTCGGTCGGGTGATATTGTCGTTCTTTTGTGGGGGTATTGGCTATCGGGGTCGCATTGGGATATAGCTTTTTTACGCTCTCGAGCCAAGGAAGTCCAGAATCGGCATTGGACCAGACGTATGCCAGCCGCCCAGCATAGTTCTCGGCAACATATTCTTGATTAATGGCGTGATAACACAGCGCAAGTCCAGAAAGTGAAAATCCATCGTTTGGTTCGTATTCCAGAGCTCGATCGTAGTAAGCAATTGCCGTTTTATAGAATCCTTGATTGCGAAAATAGTCTCCCAATATTCTCGCTACCGACCAAGGTGCGTCGGGAGGGTCTCCCATTCGATTGCCCTTTTCTTTTTCGTCTGCTGCGAGGAGGAATTTTTCCCCAGCATTCGTATCACCTTGCGCGATGAATAGCAAACCCTGGGCGATATTGAAAGAATTGGAAAGATTCTTCGGGTCCCCTTCCAAATCCTGAAGCTCTCGCAAGTGTCCTTTTGCTTCATCAAGTCTTCGCAGACCGATCATCGCGAGGGTCTCAATGTAGGTTTTGTTGATTCGACTTTTCTTGTCGTGGGTATCCCAATCCACGTAACCGGGGGTCAAAATTTCCTTCCACCTCTCAAACTTGACGAGCCCGCGCAAGAGGGCGGTTCGTCCTGGAGACGCAAGTCCACCCCGCCGGTACTCATCATTGTTAAATTCCGGATCACGCGGAGCACTCAGCAAGTCTTTCGCGCCTTTCATTGAAGCTTCAGCCATACCCAACTGCTCTTGGATGTAGCAAAGATAGTTCCGATTGTGAGGGAAATTCCACGCCTCGAACGGGAGTGCGAGCCGGTCGTTCATGTACCGAAGCTCGGTCCTTGTGGCTGAATCCATTGCAATCGCAGCCTCATGCCACATCCCAACTTTGCTGTAAATGTGCCCGGGCATATGGAGCGCATGACCAACTCCCGGCGCAGCTTGCCCATATAATCCGCACGCTTTAATTGCTTGAAGTGCCTCTTGCCCGTCCCAGTTGTGAATGCTCGCATGGAGCGCGCCAGGGTGCATCGGGTTTAAGGCAAGCACTTCTTGGATGATATTTTCGTTGTCCTGAGGTTTACCTCTACCAATGCTGAAGAGGGCAATCAGGGCCTTGGCCTCGATATCGTTCGGAACCTTGATTGTTTCGAGTTTGAGCTTTTCGATTAGGGTTCCCGCGCCGCCCTTTGCGACTGCCGCGTCCCATGCATCAATGTGCATTCGCTCTTGCTCGGTTACGGCACCTTCTCGCTTGACCGCTTCTTTGAGGAAGGTCTTGTAGCGACCAAATTCTTTGTCGTTAAATGTTCCGTTATTCAGGTTAAACCAAGTGAAACCGCAACGGGCGAGCCCGAGGTACGCCATGGCGCAATTGGGATCGAGTTTGAGGCACCAACGGAATGTTCGTTCGGCTTCTTCGAACCAGAATGAATGAAGCAGAGCGTTGCCCTGATCGAACCACGGCTGAACTTCTTTGCTGTTGCTCGTTACGGGAAATGGGGCGTTTCCCACGCCCGGAATAAGCCACGGCTTGGTTCTCATTCCGGAGTCAAACGCACTGCCGTGCGACGAGTGACCTGGCTCGTCGTCCGCCATAACGACAGCCGAAAATGTTAACAGCAGTACAATCGCGAGAGTCTTCATTGACTATCAGCTAGAATATCAGAGTCGAGCACCGGGAGCGGGGCGAACTTCAGAAAAAAACCTTTTAAACAGTGATCTCTATTTCCTAAGTTGCACTGGGAATTCGATGCAGGAGGCCTTGCCTACGGTACGGAAGACACGTTGCTCAGCGACTTGGTAGTCGGCTGCCGCCGCCAAGAAGATGTTCGGCACGAACTTTTGTGGATTTCGGTCGATAACCGGGAACCACGAGCTCTGAATCTGGACCAGAATCCGGTGCCCTTTTAGGAAAACGTGTCCGATCGAATGCAGATCAATTTTATACTCTACCGCCGCGTTTGGCTTCAGTGGCGCCGGTTTCTCAAGGCTATTTCGATAGCGAGCCCTGACAACCTCCATATTGATCGGAAGCTGATAACCTGGCAAGTTTGCATCGTCCGACGGATATTCGTCAATGACCTTTACCACCCAGTCACTGTCGGTTCCCGATGTTGACGCCCAAAGTCTGGCCCTCAAGAGTCCAATGCTCTCAAAATTCTCCGCTAGTGGTGTGCTCCGATAAGACAGAACGTCTTTCCGATCGCTAAGAAATCGCTGGTCTTCGGCCTGCCAATTGAACCATTTGGAGTCTGGACTATAGGTTGCTTGGATCGGACGTTTTCGATAGGGGACCGGATTTTCCTGGTCAGAAAGAAATGAATCATATCCCATTCCCTTGCCGATCTGATTTGACGTTAGGCTTCCTGCCTCGCCAAAGAACATCCGCTGAATCGAAGTCCCAATTGGCGGCCATACGTCGAAGGATCGCCAATCGTTAGTCCCGGTGATGAAGATCGAAGCAGTGGCCAACGGCTTCATCGCTTTGTCCTTTAGATAATAAAGCAGGGTTGGAAGTAGGATTTGGTTCTTAAATTCCGTTCCGGTTTCATGACCGAAATCGATGGTACCGATTCCCTTTCCTCTGCCCATCCACCCGCCGTGGTTCCACGGGCCAAGCACGATGTGGTTCCAACGCTTGGGGTCGTTCCTCGCCAGAAGGCGATATCCCTCTTGAGGACCGAATGGGTCTTCCTGGTCCCACCAACCGCCGACATGAACAACCGGAACTTGCGGTGTTTTGAGAAGACGAGCCAAGCTTTGATCGCTCCAATAGGCGTCATGGTTAGGATGATCGAAGAATCCTTGCCACGTCGGTCGAGTGCCAAATTTCTTGGTGATATTGGACAGTGGCCCTTGCTTCAAATACCAATCGTATAAGTCTGTCGAATCAAACTTAATCTGTTCATTTTCTTTGTTTGTCTCCATCAAGTAGGAGTACTCCAATCCATAGCTAAGCCGAAAGGCGCCATTCCGATGGAAATCGTCGTTGACATACATGTCAATTGGTGACGCCATCGGAAACGCAACTTTGAGGGCCGGGTGGGGTTTCACAACGGCCTGAAGCGCAGTCCAGCCATCGTAGGAGACGCCGTAAATTGCCGCTCGATTATTATTATTGGGGAGATGCTTCGTGAGCCATTCGATCGTGTCGTAGGCGTCCGTGCCCTCGTCAACCATGGCTTTACTAAAGTCGACCGTTGGCCGCATCATGACAAATGTGCCTTCCGATCCAAATCGCCCCCGAATGTCTTGGTAAACAAATATGAATCCCTCTTTGAACAAAGTCGACGGCAAGGTTTCTGGTTTTTCCTCGTCAACCCCGTACGGGGTGCGGGAAAACACTATGGGTAGCTTGGACCTCGATGTCTTAGGTTGAATAACTACGGTGTGAAGCTTAATTCCGTCCCGCATCGGAATCATTTCTTCGGTCTTCACGTAGGCAATCCTGGCAAGGTTTTCTTGAGCAATGGCGGAGAGTGACGCCAATGAAAAGCACATTGCCATGAACGTTCGTATTTGATTCACTTTGGTCTAATACTGCTTGTGGATACGGGGAGGTTCTGGCTAGGCAGAAATACCCGGGCTTGCGTGCCCATTGCGATTACTCTACTGATTGACCTTGCAATACGTGGTGTATTGCTCCTCGCCCACCAAGTAGAAAGGGCGGAAAGTGACTGCGCCGTCCATAGTTTGGTAGTCCGATGTCTTGGGTACGGGCTTAATCCATGCCGCAGGTTTTGATCGATC
>JAYVXG010000234.1:0-1991 GCA_043785475.1 Armatimonadota bacterium | reverse complement strand
ATACGCCACAGATCATGATCTGAAAGGCACTTTTCACCTTGCTACTTTTCGTTGTTTTTTTTCCTTTTTCTGCCATGTTAATTCCTTTGCGACATTACTTCCATCCGTGCATTTGAGAGAATCGTGAATGTAAATGCTTGATCTACATTTCCCTGACTCAGCTTGACATGACTTGCGGTGAAATAGTCAGATGGAGGAACGCTGTCCAATCCTAGCCAGTCGTATCCGGTCCAAACTTCAACCCAAGCATGATAATAAAAGTTTCCATCAAAGGTAACCAGACCACTGGCTAATCTCGCTGGAATATTGGCCGCTCTGCATAAAGATGTCGTTAGAATTGCGTAGTCCCGACAGACCCCCTCTCTAGCTGTAAGCACTTCCGAAGCGTCTCTTAAGATGCCAATTCCGGCATTTGGCGTCATGTTCGTATTCACATATTTACGAATGGCGAGGGCCGCAGAACGAACATCGGTACGTTTATTGACAATTTCTTTGGCAAGTTTTTTGAATCGATTTGAGGTCGCGGGAATCAACATGCTGGGCTTGACCCACTCAGGTTTTTGCCTCTTCGCGGCGGAAATACTCACTGATTTTGCGGTCACCAATTGGGTGGGGTGAATATCCACAATCCATGCACCCGAGGCCTTTTTTGCGCTCTGCTGGGTGTCACTTGGGATCACGGGAAGGTTGTCGGCTTTCAGGCTTATCTTAAGGTCGCGCAAGGCGAGTGGTTTGTTGATATGCTTGTTTGGCTTGATGCTGGTGATCGAGGCCATGTCGGGTTGCGAGGTAGATTCACTCTTTTCGAGAGCCTCAGCTTTCGTAGATGGAAGCATTTCCATCGCCATCGAGCCCAGTTGAGTCGAGACCTTGATCACATCACCTTTTCCGCTGGTGTAGACAGTGGTGTTCATCCGCGAGTCTTCGATGAGGATTGCGGTCGCGGTGGTCTTCACCCCTTTCACTTCGATTTCTTGTTTGCCTAGCATCTTCGCGGTGTTTTTCACGAGGGTGACGGTGGATGGGTCCAAAATGTAAAATTGGCTTGAGGTTCCAATCTCGTGAGGCTTGAGGGCAAATTCGGCGATTGGGTCGTCAACCACTTTGCCATCTTTAGGCATGGCGAGATTTTGAACAGACCTTGCACCGTTGTTGTCTACCTCGACGCGGATACTTGTTGGGCTAAACCAAGCATCCATGACTTGCTTTCGTCCTGCACTGGATTGGACAAAGTGCATTTGGACAGGTTTGCCGCTGACGGAGATCGTTTCTGAGTTGAGCAACATCTCGACTTTGGCACTGAGAAGCTCAATATTAAGTTCGGTTCTGCTGGACGACTTATCGGCGGGGACTCCCTTATAGGTCGTCGGCGAAGTCGAAAATGAGGAATATCCGATCTTCGAACCTTGCATCCAAATCGTGAAATAGGACTCCTCGAAGGTGGGGATTCCCAGGATTGGAAGTAGAAGAGCGGTGAGCATTCCTAAGTAAGACGTATTTCGAGGCCCCGGAATTCAATTCTTTTTTAGAAGTTTTAGGAAAAAGCAGTACAGTTGCCGATTCGAACGGGCATTATTTACACGGATGGGATAACTATTGTTCCATCGGATTATTTATGGCTTCAAAACTCGTCATTGTTGAATCACCCGCTAAGGCCAAGACAATAGGGAGCTACCTTGGCAAGGACTACGAGGTTCTTGCAAGTATCGGGCACATCCGGGACTTAGTGCCCAATGCCAAGAATTTGCCTGCAGAGGTCAAGAAGCTGTGGTGGGCTGATTTCGGCATCAACGTGGATAACGACTTTGAGCCGTATTATGAAGTGCCGAAGGAAAAAGCCGCCCAGGTCTCGAAACTTCGTGCGGCGATGAAGGATAAGGACGAGTTGGTGCTCGCGACTGACGAAGACCGAGAAGGAGAAGCCATCTCGTGGCACCTTCTGGAGGTCCTTAAGCCAAGCAAGAAAGTAAAAGTCTCCCGAATCGCGTTTC
>JAYVXG010000233.1:0-1992 GCA_043785475.1 Armatimonadota bacterium | reverse complement strand
GAACGTCATCGATGGCAATGGCGCGCAAAACTCCCAGCGTAACCTTTGCAAATCCGCTTGCGAGAAGAGGAATCCGCCGACGGGTTTCAATCGGAACTCCAAGACTCTCTCCTGCATGGATCAAAATTGGCCCGTATTGATCAATGTTGCGTGTCAGGATGGCGGTCTTTGAGAAATTTCCAATGGCGAGGCACTTTCGAAGGGCCCATTCAGACTCGGACAAAGGATCACCACAGCAATGCACCTCAACCCAATCGAGATCAACGCCGGGCGAAACCGATTTTGCAAAGAGGTTATTCAGGAGCTTGGTTCCTTCTCCGGGTGCTGTCGGCTTTACGCCGATCTCTTGAGTTACCACTTTGCTTAAATGAAAAATATCGCCGTCGGTCGCATGTCGATCCAAAATGACCTGGACTTCAGCACCCTCTTCAACCAACCAATGAATCCATTTGATCGCCGCGGGATGGATCGTGCTACCCATAAAGAAAAGTAGTCGCGAATCCTGACCATCCATGTCAATGGTCGAATCAAGGCACTCCGAAATCATCTTCGAAACAATCGTCGCATTGGCTTTCTCAAGAATCTGGATGACGTCGTTAAACAATTCAACCAATTCACTGACTTTGCCCAATTCAGGACGACTATTGATGATCTTGGCAAGATCATTATTGTCGGTCCCAATGACTCCCCACTGACCCGTCTCGCGAAAGACTTCCAGCAGGCATTCATGAAACCCAGGCATGTCGGCAACCTTTCGAAAAGGGCTACCCGCGTCAATATCCGAGCAGACGATGCCGATCGCAGTCAGTATTTGTCGTGAGGTGGCAATTCGCCGCCTCGGCAAGCCAGTAAGTTGATGCACCTGGCGAACGACTTCCCCAAATGATTTCACGTCCACCAGCGTCTGATCGTCCAATTCCGCCCGCAGCATGGGCAGTTGAGAGTCGCTCAAGGAGGTTACGAGGCCGTATTCTTTTTTTCCAAAACGCTGGACAAGACGGGCGACATTTTTTGGGCCAGGGATGATGCTGATCAACTCCAATTTTCCCTTTGCCATGTCTTCATCAAGTGTAACATGAGCGAGTGCCTCCGCGCATTTGGAATCGAAGAAGACAGTGGCTGGGAAACTTAATCCCGCTTGGACTATCAATTGCGGTTGGATCAGTTTTGTTTCCCTGCGGTGTCCCTATTCGGTGTCTGGCTGCAATCGCAGTTGCCTGGGTCGGAGTCAGCCACTGGGGTTTCTTCGAAAACACCAAAATCGACCAGGAACTGCGAGCAAAAACAAACGCGGATGGAGAATTAATCGGATATGTCTTCAAGAAGAATCCAACTGCCCTAGATGCCCACGCCGAAATCGGCATTCTCAACGTTAGTCCTCAAAAATTGTCCGTCACTAGCGAGGATGGCATTTTCGAAATTCCCAGACAAGACATTGTATTTATCACTCGGCAAAGCAACATCCACTCGCTATTAGTTCTGGGTGGTTGGGTTGTGGTGACCCTTGCAGACGGCGCGGAATTCAAATTGGAGAGCAGAAAGCATCGAACCATGTGGCAGAGTCGAAAGCGAACAGCAATATTGTTTGAGGAATTAATAACTTGGAAGCATGAAAAAGCCCCCGCATAGCGAGGGCTTTTGGTTTTTCCTAAGAGCTAGCCTTAGCCTCTCAAGAGAGAAAGAACTGACTGACCGGACTGGTTTGCCTGTCCGAGCATTGCCATACCGGCTTGCTGCATAACCTGTAGCTTGGTATAGTTGGTCATTTCAGCGGCAACGTCGAGGTCTCGGATCGAGCTCTCGGAGTTTGAAAGGTTCTCTTTCATACTCGAAAGTGTTCGGTTATTCGATTCCAAAACGTTTCTTTGGAAGTTACCAATTCGGCCTCTCATTTGGCTGACTTCATCAATCGCCTTGTCAAGGACTGACAGAGCAGAGTTCGCACCAGCAGAGGTCGAAATGTCGAGGTTGTTAACGGTAAGACCAGAAACA
>JAYVXG010000232.1:0-6735 GCA_043785475.1 Armatimonadota bacterium | reverse complement strand
ACCACTCCCACCAAAACCGCGGTCATTGCAAACGGTGTCTCATGGTCCTATCTCGAATTTGAGGAGCGCACAAATCAACTTGCAACCGCTCTAGTTGGGCGGGGAATCAAGGCCGGAGATCGCGTTTCTTTCGTCCTTCCGCGAGGCCCGAACGCGATATTGCTGTTGGTCTCTATCCTCAAGGCCGGTGCTGCCTACGTTCCTATTGATGCGCAATCTCCACCTGGAAGAATCGCCGACTGCCTCGAAGACGCCGATCCGGCGCTGGTAATAACCGAAGAACATATGGCACATCTCATTGGTTGCTCCGCACCAATCGTAGCCATCGAAGCTCTAATCCTGGAATCGGTAAAGGAGTCGACCGCCACTGCTAAGCAAGCGATTAAACCAGATGAGTTGGCCTACATCATTTTCACTTCTGGAACGACGGGCAGGCCGAAAGGGGTTCCGATTACCCACGCGGCGATCACTAATTTCATTATCGGGAACCAAGCGGTTTGTATTCGAGTCGAGCCCGAAGATAGGGTGTTCCAGGGCTTTTCCCCAG
Organism: Armatimonadota bacterium; assembly: GCA_043785475.1. Taxonomy (GTDB): domain Bacteria; phylum Armatimonadota; class Fimbriimonadia; order Fimbriimonadales; family Fimbriimonadaceae; genus Fimbriimonas. The sequence continues at coordinate 6,188 of JAYVXG010000232.1, read as the reverse complement.
CTTCGGACGGTCATCATGAGGAAGTCTGGCCAACATTTCTTGCGGGGGCAACGTTGGTCGTCGCTTCGCCTTCCCATGTCCATTCTGGCCATGAACTGGCCGAGTTTCTTATCGAGCACAAGATATCGATTATTTCGTGCGCGCCAACCCTTCTGTCAATGGTGGACGAAGACGTACCGACGATCAAGCGGATCCTCTTCGGAGCGGAGAGCCTCTCATCTTCGATGATCGAACGGTGGTGGAAACCGGAACGCGAAATCCTGAACACGTACGGCCCAACCGAGGCTTCCGTCGGAGCGACGTTTGGATTTTGCTTGCCGGGTAAGCAGGTTACGATTGGCAAGCCGCTCCCTGGCTATGACTGTTACGTCATGAATGAGGAACTTCAAGAGGTTCAGCCCGGTACCGAAGGAGAGCTGACGATCGCCGGAATTGGAGTTTCGAACGGATATTTTCGGCGCGAAGAGTTGAGTATTGGCCGGTTTGTCGAAAACCCATATTTCGATGAGACTCGACACAACAAGATTTTGTACAAGACGGGCGACCGAGTCACGGTCAACCCAGAAGGGAACCTAGTGTGGTTGGGACGAATCGATAATCAGGTCAAGATTCGAGGACATCGCGTAGAGCTTTCAGAAATAGAAAGCCATGTTCTTTCGGAGCCTTCGGTTCAAACGGCGGTGGTGGTTGTTCGCGGCGCGGACACGGATAACCCTCAATTGGTCGCGCTGGTGAAACTCAAGGATGATCATGAACTTGAGTTTTCCGCTTTTCTTGAGCGAATGCGCGAGGCCATGCCTGCGTACATGTTGCCTCAATCGGTCGAGATCGTCGAGGCGATTCCCGTGCTCCCAAGTGGAAAGATTGACCGAGGAGCATGCGCCGTTCTGCACGGACACACAGTTCGAATTGAACGAGAAATCCTGCCGCCATTGAATGACACCGAGAGCTTGCTTTTGGATGTTTGGCGGGAGCTTTTTGCCACCGACGACATTTCGTGTGACGATAATTTCTTTCTTGAGCTTGGCGGCTATTCGTTACTGGCTTCGAGGATCGTCTCGACTTTGCGAAGCGCCCACGGCTTTCCGGGATTGTCGGTCTTGGACCTTTATGAAAATCCAACGATTCGGAGCCTTGCATCACTGCTCGATGGCATGGTTCGGCCAGTCGCCGAGGAGCCAGTTTTTGTTCACGTTTCGAAGTCTCAATATCGAGTCGCGAAAGTTGTCATGTTCTTTTGTGTTCTTCTACTATTCGGGATTCAGGCAGTAACGTGGCTCGGTCCGATCCTGGCGGCAATTTATTTGTCCAATAACGGACTTTCTGACTTTCATGCGTTCCTCGTCGGTTTGGGAATCAACGCCGTTCAGGTGCCTTTGCTTTTCATCTTCGTGATCATTGCAAAGCGGATAACCGGTGGGTCACTTAGGGAAGGGACCTACCCGATGTGGGGACCCACCTTTTTACGCTGGTGGTTTGCGAACCGGATTCTCGCCATTGCTCCACTACCCTTCATAACGGGAACGCCGCTCGCAACGTTGTTTCTTCGGGCTCTTGGAGCCAAGGTTGGAAAGAACGTGACGTTCGAATCGCTCGATATCGATGCTCCTGGCCTCATCCAGATTGGTGACGACTGCAGTTTTGAAAACTCTGCCTGGCTACATGCCGCGACCGTTTCAAACGGGCAGCTCCATTTGCGGAAGATCAAAATTGGGAATGGGTGCGTCGTCGGAGTCCGTTCGGGAGTTGCCGGCGGAGGCGTGATGAACGATGGCGCGGTGCTTCGTGACCTCGGATGCATTTCGGCAGGAACGACCATTCCCGAGAACGAAGAGTGGGCGGGAAGCCCCGCGCGTAAATCTGAAGATCGTTTGATACCGATCTACGATCCGGCGGCGCGTCCTTCTTCGAAGCGATTGTTGACCTTTGCAATCGTGCAAACTTTGCTCGTTGCGGTCCTGGCGGTGTTGGACTCGATTCCGTTTCTTGCGATCGCTTTTACTTTGTACAACGAGAGTGAAGGCGTATTTGCCTATTTAATGGAGCCCGTTTATGCCATCGCACTGGTTCTCTTTGCCTGTGCTCAAGCGTTATTGATCAAGTGGGTTTGTATTGGAAAATTGAAACCCGGGACGTTCAAATACCCTGGCGTCTATTGGCTCAGAAAGTGGTTCGCCGATAAGCACCTCGAGTTGATGACCTCGACCCTCGTACCAATTTACGATTCGTTGTTCACCCGTAATTGGTGCCAGGCTTTGGGAATGAAGTGTGGTCCCCGATGCGAGATCGCGCTCCCTCGCCGAATGCCGTATGACCTCGTAGAAATGGGTGAAGAGAGCTTCCTTGCGAGTGAAGTCAGCATCGGAATGCCGTTGCGCCGAAATGGGATGATTACGCTCTTGCGGACGAAGGTTGGAAAGCGAGTGTTCCTTGGCAATGATTCCGTCGTTCCCCAGGGGTCCGACATTCCCGACGAAAGCCTTCTTGGGGTTCTTTCAGCATCTCCTTCTCCCGAAATCATGGGTGACGAACAAGGGCAAGCTTGGCTTGGTTCTCCGGCCTTCAAATTGCCAAGACGCCAGGTCGCCGACACTTTTGGCTTGGAACGAACATACAAGCCGAGTCGAAAACTTTACGCCGAGAGGCTTTTTCACGAGGCATTTCGAATTGTCTTGCCCGCAATGTTCTCCCTAATGTTGGCGGCGGCTTTCATCGAAGGGTTTGTGGCGATCTGGAACCATCATTCCATTATCTTGAGCGTGTTGTCCTTACCAATTTTGTATCTTATTACCGCGTTTCTGGGTGCGTTAATTTGCCTTGTTTCAAAACGGATTTTGGTCGGGCGGTATAAGCCATCTGTGCAACCGCTTTGGAGCCGTCAGGTGTGGAATGTGGAAACGTACTCGGCGGTTCTTCATGACTTTGGCGTTCCGCTCTTTGTGCTACCGCTCGTCGGAACACCGATGATGTCGGGATTTATGCGGTTCCTGGGGGCGAAGGTTGGTCATCGGGTCTTCACGAATACCACGGACTGGACTGAGACCGATTTGATCAGTATTGGCGATGATGTCGCAATTAATGCAAACGCACCGTTGCAGGCGCACTTGTTCGAAGATCGGGTCATGAAAATTGGTCCGATTACGATTGGAGACCGGTGTTCGATTGGCACTTATTCGGTCATTTTATGTGAGTCCGAGCTGAAGAACGATGCCCACATTGGCGACTTGTCCCTCGTCATGAAGGGTGAGACGATCCCTTCGCATACGTACTGGGCGGGGTCGCCAGCCCAGATTGACCCGAACGCTGGGCGGAGGTAATTTTTGTGGATCCAATCAAAATATATAATGACGGGGTGGTCAAAGTTTGGCAGTTCAGTCTTGAGGCTGACGCAGAGGCGATCAAGGTATTACGAAAGGGGTTGGACTCCTCCGATCTTGCTCAGATGAAGGCGTATAGTCGTCCGGAACTCGAAGGTCGATTTGTGGTGCGGCGGAGCTCTCTGCGGAAGATTTTAGCGCTGGACCTTGGGTTGGATGAGCCAAAAACTTTGAAGATCGCTTTTGAAGAGGGAGGAAAGCCTTGGCTTGAAGGTTTGCCGCTCCACTTTTCTGTTTCATCGTCGGGGCAGTTTGGGTTGGTCGCAACGTCGGTAAGCCGACCGATCGGAGTTGATATTGAAATTCACAATCCGAAAATGGCGAGCTTAGACATGCACTTTTTAGCCAGCGAGGAAATAAATCTTCTCAAGGCCGAGCAGAATGACACGGCTAATTTCTTTCGCATTTGGGCGCGCAAAGAGTCGGTGATCAAGGCGACGGGAGACGGAATGAGTTTTCCGCTCAAAACCATCAGCGTGTTGCGGGATGTGGTTTATGTGCCGAAACCTGCCCACATTCGTGACTTAAACGTGGGCGAAGGTTATTCGGCCGCGTTTGCGGTTCTCGAATGAAAAAGGCCGACACAATGTGTCGACCTTATTTCGAAATTGGGTGCGGGGACAGGATTCGAACCTATGACCTCCGGGTTATGAGCCCGACGAGCTACCAGACTGCTCCACCCCGCGGTGAGACTAAATTATGACTTGGGTGAAGCGCGAAAGTCAAGACTGATCGCGGTTCGGGTGGAAGAAGATGGCAAGGATATTCAGGATTCTCGTTCGGTCATTGCCTTGGTAAACCAAAAATTGTTGCATGATGATAGGAATGATTAAGCGACTGATTATTGCTGGGATTGGGCTATCGATGCTCGGGTGCGGCGGACTGGGTTTTCCAACTACGACGGTTCAACTGGGAGCGACTCCGCCAACAATTTCAAACGGTCAAAGCACGACCTTAGCGTGGCAATCGATTAACGCGGCGAGCGTAGTTTCGTCAAACTTTGGGGCGACAACGACGAGTGGAACAAAAGTGGTTTCACCGGGTTCGACCACGACGTACACAATCACGATTCAATCTGCTCTAGGTGATACGGCCACGAGCAGTACCACTGTAACAGTTCAGTAAATATTAGAAACAACAAAGCCCTATTGAGATTCAATGGGGCTTTGTTGATTCTCTAAGTTATTTCTTTTCGAAAGACTTTTCGGTTTGGTTGATGAAGTTCAGCAATGCATCGTGCTGGGCCGCTGGCTCAAACGTTGAGACGGCGACTTTCGCTTTTTCGATCCACTTCGCGGCTTCGTCTTTTTTACCAACTGAGTTCAAAACGGATGCGTGGTATGTGTATGCGAGAGCGGCAGATTTTGGATCGGCCATAGCTGTGCACTCACCGCACATAGCAGCGAGTTCGTTTTTATCAGCGTCGGTTTTGAGGCTGCGAACAAGCCCGCTTGCAACCGAGCACCAGTCGGTAGCTTCGCTTGCCGGGGCCATGCGGGCATATTTCTTAAAGACGGTGAAAGCCACATCAGGGTTGGATCGCATACCTGTTGAGATAGCGATTATTGCGTTACGCGACTTGATTCCCCCTTTTGCATTGATGTAAGCATCAATTGCAGCCATATCGCCTGCTTTAAAATCAGCTGTGAGCTTCTTCTGGGCTGCAACGATTACTTTTGCCGCGGCAATTTGCTTATCAAATTTCTCTTTGAACGCCTTGAGGTCCCATGTTTTGTTGGAGACAGCTTCAAGTGGCTCCGCCATGGACATTGGGTGTCCAATCCAAGCGATTTTGCCCTGTGCGTTGACAATCATTGCGCAGGGGATACCGTTTTGACCAGCGGCTCTCATCCAAGTGGTTGAAATCGTGTCATTGACGTCATCGCGAACGATGTTGTAACGCATTTTTTCGGTATTCTTCGCGACCCAGTCACCTACCCGCTTTACGTGGGTTTCTTCTGTCTCAGGAACCCGGTTGGCGTCCTTATTGTAGTCCCAGGTGTTAACGCTGACAAAGTTAACCTTGCCCTGATATTTATCAGCCATTTCGCTGAGGTGAGGCATCGAAGCGATACAGGGGCCGCACCAGGTTGCCCAGAATTCGATGACATAGGTTTTGCCAAGTTCAAGATGGTCAATCTTGTTGCCTTTTACAAATCCGGCAACGGGGAATTTAGGGGCCTTATCGCCGATGGTTAACGAGCCTTGCGCGGAGGCGATTCCGGAGATGGCGAGCGCTGTAAGGATTGTGAATGCTGTGCGGATACGCATAAGTACCTATCATACGAATTTGGATTATGCAAAGCTCCCGTTTTTCGCAATTTATGCACATCTGTGCTTGGTCGGGAGATTATTCCCGCAAAATAGATTGATTAGTACGGTTTCAACTTCTCGAATACAGCTACTGGATTCCAATACGATTAATCAAATCGCGGCGGGAGAGGTTGTCGAGCGGCCCGCTGCGGTGGTGAAAGAACTCGTTGAGAATGCGATTGATGCTGGAGCAACCCGAATTGAGGTTGAACTGACTGGGGCGGGCAGGGAACTTATTCGCGTGAGCGACAACGGATGCGGGATGTCACCGGAAGAGGCCGAAATGTGTCTTTTGCGGCACGCAACCTCCAAGATTCGAGGGCTGGATGATCTCACCGAGGTTCGTTCGCTAGGTTTTCGAGGAGAGGCGATTCCGTCGATTGGCTCTGTGTCGCGGATGACGATTTCGACGGCGGTTGCTGACGGAATGCGGACTGTGGTTCGAGTCGAAGGCGGTGACGTCTTCCCGGTTTCGGCAGTTGCTGGGCCGAAAGGGAC
>JAYVXG010000231.1:0-1996 GCA_043785475.1 Armatimonadota bacterium | reverse complement strand
TGAAGCCCATCGCCATCATTTCGTCGGCTTCATCGAGAACGCAGAATTTGACCCCGTCAAGGCGCAGCGAGCCACGGCGAAGGTGATCTAACACTCGACCAGGAGTCCCAACGACTATATGTGCGCCAGATTTGAGAGCTCGGAACTGTCGGTCGATCGGCTGTCCGCCGTACACGGGCACGACTCGAAGTCCGCCATATTTAGCAAAATCATGAATTCCCTTCGCCACTTGAATCGCAAGTTCGCGAGTTGGAGCGAGGATGAGCGCCTGGGTTGTATTGTCGGCTAAATCCAGTTTCTCAATAAGCGGAAGGCCAAATGCCGCAGTCTTGCCGGTTCCAGTTTGGGCTAACCCGATAAGGTCACATCCGGTCAAAAGAACCGGAATTGCGAGCGCTTGGATCGGAGTAGGAGTCTCAAATCCCAAATCGGTAATTGATTTGAGCGTGCTTTCCTGAAGTCCGAGCTCCGCAAAAGTGGTCGCCTCGACGACAGTTGGCTCTGGTCTTACAATGGGGCCAAAATTGGGCTTGTTTCGTCCAGGCTTGGGGCCTCTGGGATTCCATGAATTGTTTGCTCGCGCATTATTTGCGGAGGTTGAACCCTTCCACTTTGGGGGCTGGGCGTCGTTGTTCTTCTTTTTTGGCATGTCGTTCTTGAGTTGGTCCCCCACAACAAAATTCACATCCAAAATGCTCGATGCCCGTTCGTGGGGCTAAAAAGAGCGAATTACGTGATCATTCAGTGAACGGGAAAGGTGTTCCGTTCTGCGGGGACGCCGAGGTTTTCGGCGATAACAAGTACAGTCTACCGTTTTGGAGAGATTCGGGACGGGTCTCATCGAACCCAAGATCGACAGAAAACACGGGCAAAGAAAAAGAAATATGTGCAACGTCCCCAATTGCATCCATTAATCTCACTTGCATGACTCGTTCATCGTCCATACAAAACGTACTTAACTGTCAAAATAAGAGCACGATTTGCGTCTTCGTGAATATATTGGGCTGGTTTACATTACTATGCCTAAACTTGCATCCCCGCGAAGTCTTATCACTGTCGATGATGTCTCGAAAAGAGATTGCGATTTGCCTGCAATTCCAATTTCGAGATAGAAAGAATAGCAAGAACGGGCGAAAGACATATGCGGAAAGAAAACTTTGGACGGCCGTTCCATCATGGCTGGAAGAGTGAACGGACTTTGATCGGACGGACACCTCCAATTTTTCCGGTTTTTGTACAAGGACAAAATCGACACTATTTCTGGAATTTGGTCAAAATGCTACGGGAAGTCTGAAAAGGCCGAGGGGTTGTGGCGGATGAACTCATCAATCGCCCAACGGTATCGGCGAGCCACTAAAGTGGGCGGGCTTTTTTGTCGCACTGCCTTCCGATCTGCGTTGACGAAGCCCATTGAAGCTCGAGGCACGAGAAAGCGAAATAGGGACGAGAGCGACGCTGGGAGAATTCAGTGGAAATATTCGGCTCAGATTTGAACATATTATAACAGAATACATGTCTGGAATAGTATTAAGAGTAATTCACAAAATCAATCAAGAATAGCGAAGAAATTTTCCGTAAAAAATCATTGGAAGATTGGAGCTAACTAATGCCTTCTATCTAGATATTCTGCCGGAATCCTTATGCATCTGTTTACTGTGGACCTAAATTCTCCCCAATACTATTAAGAATACTTATGCACCCGATAATTTGACTTTCGTCCGTTTCGTCGCGAAGTGGTAGAACCCGCAAATTAAGGCTCGAAAACTCTCCCTTCAACCGTTGAACTGTCTCATGACCTTGTAATGCCGCAAGATGAGCGGCGACCGCCAGATCAGTCGGATCGGTGGTCTTGAAAATTTCTTGGACAGTCTTTCCGACCTCCCACAAAACACCAAAATGGGTCGCCGGAAACTCGCCATTAGCAATAATATGGATGTGAAGCTCAGTATCAGTCGCCCAGACGGTCGACTTAATTTGATCCATCGCGAGATTAAGG
>JAYVXG010000230.1:0-2003 GCA_043785475.1 Armatimonadota bacterium | reverse complement strand
TATTCGCCTTGCACCGGAGTATGGTCTGGACCTTTCAACTTTTGACCTTGGCTACAACCGCTCGTCCAAACTAAGTGAGTCGAGTTCAGTATTTTATGGGGGAGCTTTTCGACAAGTTAATGCCACCACGAGTGACACTCCTCTGATAACGGTGAACATGCCACGCTACCACCCCATGACCTATTCGGCATATGGTCAAATTGAGAAAGACTTGGGTTCGACAACCCAGCTGACACTTGGAACAAGCATTGAGCACAACGCATATTCTGGATTTGAATTTCAACCAAGTGCAAGAATTCTCTATCGAAAGGATCCAACAGAGTCTCTTTGGTTTTCCCTTTCTCGAGCCGTAAGAACTCCGTCTCCTGCTGATGAGGTGGCAACTTTCCGCTTTGGTTTTTCACAGGACCCAAATTCGGGTCTTCCGATTCAGGTCTTTGGGAAGGGCGATGGTCAATTCCAATCAGAATCGGTGATTAGCGTCGAGACCGGGTGGAGAAAGCAGGTTTCGGAAAAGACCCTTATTGACATTACGGGATTTTACAATTCTTATAATAATCTCCGGAGCTTCGAGTTTTCGGGTACCCAAGTGGTCATCGACGCGATTCCTCACATTGATGCGACATACCTCTTCAGAAACGGAATTCGAGCAAATACCTATGGCGTTGAAACGAGCGTAAGCTCAAGAATGAGCGACGACTGGAATCTCACCGCGAACTTATCGTTCATTGACGATCACTCCTGGATTAAGCCCGGAGTTACAGGGGCCCTGCCACCACAAGGTACCGATTCTAGTGGAAGTGTTCCTAAATGGCAAGCCAATATTCTGTCTTCCTGGATTCTCTCCGATGCACTCAAATTTGGCCTTTCGGGCCACTATGTGGGTGCCATTTCCGCCTTTAGTATTCCGGCACACGCCAGGCTCGACGCCCAGGTGCAGTGGAAACTCCAGAACAATTGGCAGGTGAGCTTGATCGGACGGGATATCTTTGCCCCGAGTACGATTGAAGGCACATCAACATTCTTCGAAATTCCAATGAGATCTCGTCGGTCACTATCGCTCCAATTCGGGCACAAGTTTTAGGCCATGAAATACATTTCACGAAACGGATCGGATCAGAAAGGTGCCTTGCGCTTAATAATTGTTGCCGCACTGGTCGTTACATTTTGCTCGAAGGCGATTGCCCAACAAAGTGAATATCCAGTCAAGGCGGCCTTTCTCGTGAACTTTCTCAAGTTCATTGATTGGCCAGACAAGTCTGGGCCATACATAATTGAGGTCGCGGGTAAGAGTCCTTTTGGAACTTATTTGGAGTCTTTGGCGAGTAATCGTACAATCAACGGAAGAAAAATAGTTATTCGAAGCGATAAGCACGGGAGTGGTCCACCGGCATCAATTGTTTTTGTCCCTTCTTCTGAATCGGAGCGCTATGCCGACTACCTACAATACGCCAAAAAGCCGGTCATCGTAATCGGGGAGACCGCCGGATTTGCGCAAAAATATGGGGCAATCAACTTTATTTTTGAGCATGATCGTGTGGGATTCGAAATAAACCCGAAGATGGCGAAGAACTCTGGCGTAAAAGTCAGCTCTCGCCTCCTTCAGCTCGCAAAAATTGTCGATTAGGAAAGATGATGATGAGAAGACTTTCAATTCGGTTCCAAATAATTGCGATCGTAGTCGCAACAACGATGCTGGCAATCCTTTGTTCGATGGTCCTCTTTTCATCTTATGATCTCTCTCAATTTCGCGCAAAATTGACAAGAGAGGCGACTGCCGAGGGCAAAATTCTTGCCCAAAACAGTTCGGCTGCGCTGTCATTTGGCGATAGTAAAGCTGCAAATGAGGTTCTGAGCTCCATTGATATCAAGCCTGAGGTAGAAACCGCAACCCTCTTCGATAGTGTCCGATGTCAAGACATGGTTAACAGTTTCTGCCAGGACATGGTTTACAGTTTTATAGTGCATAGAACTCCAGCTTTCCGATGGGTATAGGTCCGTAG
>JAYVXG010000229.1:0-6765 GCA_043785475.1 Armatimonadota bacterium | reverse complement strand
GCAAATTGGCCAAGACCATTGAATGCAGGATGAATAGAACCGCTTCCTCCTGAGGTTTCGGCACATCCATAGATCGAATCCATAAATGGATAGATATCGTATGAAGTTCGCCAGAGTTGAGACGATTCCTTTCCGCCCCATGCCCAAGCGGCATTGCCAAAATCTGAAATACTCAGGACCATCGGGCGACCGGTCGCATCGATTGATTTCCGATAGAGACCGTAATCATCCGGACTTGCGTGACCGTTGCTTTCGGCATAGCAACTGTCCATTTTTATATAGTCGACTCCCCATTCAGCGAAAGTTTCCATGTCGATCTTTTCGTGTCCGAGACTGCCGGGTAACTGCTGGCAGGTTAACTTCCCACGATCTTCATAAATTCCAAATTTGAGCCCTTTGCTGTGAATGTAATCGCCAATTGCTTTCATCCCGTTTGGAAACTTCGCGGGATCAGCTTGGAGGCGATTATTGATGTCGCGGTCCTTGGCCATCCAAGCATCATCCAGCACCAAGTAATCGTATCCGGCATCTCTCATTCCCGAGTTCACCATCTCGTCAGCCGTGGCCCGAATCTTTTTCTCATCGATGTCCTTTTCAAAGGCGTTCCAACTGTTCCACCCCATCGGTGGCGTTAACGCCAGCAAAGGCAGTGTCTTCTTGGCGACTTGGGCGTGAACACCTAAAATCGCAGTTGGAACAATCGCAAGGGCACTTGAAAGTAAATAGACGGCTTTTGGCGAAAGCATCGCCGAATTATACGTCTGTCGAATCCACCTGTTTATCCCTTTTCGACTTGATATCGCTTCCATTTAGCTTTTGCAAACTCAGCCCCATCAGATAGGTGGTCATTGAGGTTCACAAGATTTGTGCGTTTTTTTAGAAATTGTGGTCGAGTCGAAGGGTAAAACCACCGAGAGCCTGGGACGTTAAGCGGGTCCTTCTTCATCAGCGTTACCGTGCGTTGATCGGCCAACCATCATGAGACAAGCCATTATTTGTATCGTTTTTCTTCTCGCTATGCTGTCGATTGCTCAAGCTCAGTCGGCTGGCACTAAGAAGTCAGTTAAAGTTTTCATTTTGGCGGGTCAGTCCAATATGGAGGGACAGGCGGTTGTCGACCTCACTGGCAAAGACTATAACGATGGTAAAGGGACTTTGGCATCTCTGATGTCCAATCCGGCAAAGGTGCCGATGGTCAAGCATCTGAAGAATCCCGACGGAACGTGGAAGGTGAGGGATGATGTCTTCGTTCGGTATCAGAGGGAAAACCAGCCTTTGCTGAAAGGACCGTTAGGTTTAGGATTTTCCGTTTACGGTGATCAGCATCATTTTGGACCGGAGTATCAGCTTGGTCACGTCCTCGGGGATTATTACAAAGAACCCGTTTTGCTGATTAAGACCGCTTGGGGTGGCAAAAGCCTCTATGAAGACTTTCGCCCGCCATCTTCAGGTGGGAAGACCGGGAAATACTACAAATTGATGCTCAATGATGTGAAAACCGCGTTGGCAAATATGGAATCCGATTTTCCGGCAACAAAAGGGCTCGGTTACGAACTGGCTGGGTTTGTTTGGTATCAGGGCTGGAATGACGGAGTTGATCCGAAGAAAGCTGTCCCTGAGTACGAACAGAATTTGGTGAACCTGATTCGGGACGTCCGACAAGAGTTCAAGTCGCCGAAGCTTCCGGTTGTTGTTGGGGAACTCACTGGCCCTTGGGTGAAGGCAGAAGGAGCTTGGGATACCTTGCGAAAAGCTCAAGAGAACGCGGTCGAGCGCTATGAGGTTGACGGAAACGCGCTTTTTGTGCCGACCCACGACTTTGTTCGCAAAGCCGAAGATTCGCCAAACCCTGGGCACGGACATCATGAATTTGGCAATGCCGAGACCTACTTTTTGGTTGGCGAAGCGATGGGGAGAGGACTGGTAAGCCTCCTCGAAAATCTCAAGAATCCGATTATCAAGGACTTTGGCTTAAAGCCATATGTTCGACTGTCAAAGCAGCTCCCGCACGTTGAGGATAAACCTTGGAAGCTCGTCTGTACGATGCCCTACAACTGCCATTTTCAAATGTGGATGGAATTGGAATCTGGAGCCGGAAAGCAAATTCAGTTGAACTCATCGAATCCGTTGGTGCTGTACCTTACCAAAACCGAATCTTACACAACCGTTGCAGGGCATCAGCAAGCCGAAGCCAAGAACTGGCTCAGCGGTGAAGGGGCGATTTACACGATTCCCGCCGGGGTCAAAGTGAAATCGGTAAAGTACCGAGAAACTGGGTTTGACACCACTTTTGCCGGATCTTTTGAGTGTAACGACAGCGATTTCAATACGCTTTGGACGAAAGCCGCTCGAACCGCTTACATCTGCATGCGGGATCACTTTTATGATTGCCCGGATCGTGAGCGGGTTGGATTCTGGGGTGACGGCACTCCGGAGTTAGATCAGTGCTTTTACGTCTTCGATTCTAAGGCCCATCGGCTGGCAAAGGATCTCGTTAATCGAAAACTTCAACCAAAGTTCTATCCGGGGCAACATTTAGAGTTTTTAGGTGAATATGGGCTTTGGTTTTACTTCATGCAGACCGGGGATTTGGATTCGATCCGTGCCGTTTATGATCAGACAAAAACGTTCCTGTTCGACACTTACAAGTTTGGTAACAAGGGCACGTGGTTTGATTGGGGCAAGGAAAACAAAGACACGGCGGTGATCGAGACCTGCTTCTACTATAACTGCCTCGAAACATTGCAAAAGATGGCGATGGCAACCGGGCATCATGCCGATGCTGCCCTGATTGAGAAAAAATTGGCGGGCATCAAGGCGACCTTTGATACTCAGTACTGGAAAGGAAGCTACTATATGTCTAGCCAGGTGAACGAACCGGATGACCGGGCGAACGCGATGGCGGTCAATTCGGGTCTGGCGGATAAGTCCAAGTGGCAGGCAATTTACACCAACGTCCTGGCCAAAAAGACTTATTCGAGTTGTTTCTTTGACCGATGGGTGTTTGAGGCGCTTTGCAAGATGGATAAGCCGGAAGCTGCTTTGATGCGAATGGCGACTCGGTATAAAACGATGATCCCAACCAGCATTACCACGCTGTGGGAGCACTATGATCGATGGTGGGCATCCAATATTGATGCCTTCGATCAAGGCTCATCGTTGAACCACGGCTGGAATCCGCCCGCTCTGATCTTGTCGAAGACGATCACCGGGGTTGAGCCGACCCTTCCCGGCTGGACCGAGTTTCAAGTCCTGCCTCAAGAGGCATTTTTGAATTCAATCAAGATGACGGTTCCTACGGTTAAGGGTAACGTAAGCGTTGACATCAAGAAGTCGGCGTCGGATTATACTTTGCGGGTGGTTGTTCCGGCCGGAACCTCGGCCGTGTTGGGTATTCCGATTGGTTCTTTCAAAAATTTGCAGTCGGTTGCCCTTCAGGGACGCCAAGTGTGGAAGTCGGGGTCAACTGGGGAAGTGAAAGGCGCGACTTTCGTTGACGACAAGAATGGCTATGTGAAGTTCAAAGTTGAATCTGGCGTGTGGACGCTGGTTGGACGCGGTTCATTGTCGATGGATTCGCCTAAACCTTTGCCAGAATCTCAGAGAAAAGAGGTTGAACTCGAGAAGCGAGATTGGACGGCTTCAGCATCGGTTCCCGATGGGATATTTAACTTCAATGACGACAAGATCGATATTTCAGCGGTGAACGCTTTGGACTACGACCATTGGACTGGATGGCGGGACCTGACCAAAACTCAATATCCTGGACAGTGGTTCCAAGTAGATATGAAGTCGAAACAGTCGTTTGACAAAATTGTGCTGGACAACACATGGGCCTTGTGGGATTCGCCGCAGGGTTACGAAGTCCGAGTCTCCAATGACGGTGTTCGCTGGACGAATGTGATTGCCACAGGACGTGGTCAACTGGGAATTACCAATATCATGTTTCCGATGCAACATGCGCGTTGGATTCGGATAACCCAAACTGGTTCTAGTTCGCTATACCACTGGTCGATCTATGAATTGGGAGTCTTTCGGGGCGCCAATTGAGCTTGGCTCTCGTTGCCGTAGCCTTGGCGCTTGGACGAGTTCAAGGTAGTCCGGCTGACGTTTTGCAATTGAGGTCACCGATTGCTCAGCCATACGCATATTTGAATGGCGGTTCACTGGTGGGAAAACCGATTGCCGAGTCGCCCGATCCGACGGTGAATTACCGGTGGAACTCGCCAAAGACAGCCGACGAACTACAGGTCTATGTTCTGAGACCTAAGGCGGTGACCACAACTCCATCGTCTTCGTTTAGCAATGCGGCTTCAATGATGGGTGCTTCGCCGAACGTGGAAGTGAAGGGTAGCGGCTCCATTCGGCTGGATTTTGGCGTTGAGAGTGGAGCTTGGATTGAGTTCGATAGCCCGGATTTAGCGGGCGACGTTGAGATGAGCATAAGCGAGTACAACGAGCCAGGAGTTGACAAAACTCGGAGGCCGGAGAGGATCGGAAATACCTTCCGGCTCAAGCTTAACGATGAGCTTTATGAGGGCGTTCGATTCGCTTGGATCCACGTAAAAAGCGTTCAGAAGCCTTGGCATATCACGGGAATTCGCGCGGTTTGCCAGGTTAAGCCAACCAACTATGCGGGCAGCTTTTCGTGTAGCGATTCGATGCTGACGAAGGCTTGGTATATGTCCGCTTATGGGGTCAAGGCCTCGCTTTGCAAGGATTACTTTGGCTCCATTTTGATGGATCGCGGAGACCGGATTTCATGGACGGGTGATGCCCATCCGGCTCAAGCGGCCGCACTTGTGGCATTTGCTAACTACGACTTTGTCCGCAAAAACCTGGAGAACACGGCAAAACAAGATAACGGGATTCGAAGCTATTCCTTGTATTGGGTTTTGAGCTTGCTTGATTACTACAATTACACGGGCGATGTCGAGACGCTCAATCATTTTCTTGAGAATGCAGATAGGAAATTGGAGTCGGCCTATAAGGCGTTCGGAACCAACCCGCCTTTAAGTTTTTATGGATGGGATGATGGCCTTGGCGCGGGATTTGAGATATGGTTCCGACCTAACATTGAATCTCAAAACGCCTACAAGTTGCTGTCCATTCGGTTGTGGTCGGAATTTGCTCGAGCGATGGATCAACTTGGAAATCGAGCCCTTTACGAGAAATATCAGCGGTATGCAAGGGAAAAGTTTGTCGAGGTTACGAAGTCACCGAAGTGGACAAGTGGGTTTGGAATTCATGCATCGGCTGACGCCGTGAACACGAATTTTCTCGACATTGACAGGCAACGCGAATTCGCAGAGGGAGTGTTTAGTGACCGCGTCAATCGCCTTTCGATTTCCCCATTCAACCAGTACTTCATCCTTCAAGCAATGAGCAGGCTTGGCAAATGGGACGACGCTCTGGTCACCGTAGACGACATGTGGGGCGGAATGATTCGTTACGGGGGAACAACCACTTTCGAGGTCTACCGGCCAACGTGGAATTCCATTTTGGATAAGAATGACGCGGTTCCGAATTCACAAAGCGGCATTACGAGCCTCTGTCATCCTTGGGGAGCTGGGGTTGTAAAGTGGCTCAACGAGGATATTCTTGGAATTTCGCCAAGGTATCCCGGATTCGAGAAATATGACGTTAAGCCTCATTTGGGCACAAAACTTAGCTGGGTCGCCGGATCGACACCAACTCCGCATGGAGATATCAAATTTCGATATGATGCAAGTACTGGGAAAGGTCAGTTGACTTCTCCAAAAGGAACAGTGGCGCGACTAGGAATTCCGATGGCTGGTCGGTCCGTGCAGCAAATCCGGATCAATGGGCACTTGGTCTGGGATAGTAAATTCCACCCGTTTGAGGGCATATCTCCGCGCGGACAAGAGGATGATTCCTTTATGTTTGAATTGGCGAAACCGGGTCAATACGACATTCAAACCACCTACTTGCCGGGTCGAATCAAGACTATTCCATCAAGGGAAGTCTATCCGGCAAGACTCGTCAAGCAGGACTCGACAACAAGTGGAAACTGGGGCGGGGTTTATGGTCGCGACGGACACATTTTGTGCGGATACTTGCCGGGCGGCAAGGACAAGCTAGAGTTACCATCGTATGTTGATTCGGTTGACTTCTTCCGGGCATTCCCAAAATCGGGACGACCCGATTCTACGGTTTGGGAATCCAATTCATCGAGTCAAACCGCCTTGGCACCCTACCTTCAAAATGGAGGGAATCGAATTGCTGCTTGCATCTCAAATACTGACAATACGATGTCGCTTGCGATCAAGATGAATGATCGAAAAAGGCATCGGATTGCCTTGTATTTCGCCGACTGGAAGAACCAAGGATCTCGGCAAGCGGTTGAGATATTGGATGGCGAGACGATGCGGTTACTGGCTCCGGTAAGTATGGTTAGGAACCACTCAAAGGGGCTCTATTTGGTGTTTGAGTGCGATCGATCCGTGAAGTTCCGCTTCGACAAGATTCGCGGTCCGATGGTCACGCTAAGCGGAGTCTTTTTCGACTAATTGGTGCCATGCTTTGGAAGAATGGGGAATTTCTCGCGCGAGTATTCCCCGCCGTTGGCATCCTTGAGCTGTTGGAGGCGTCGACGCATCCGTTCAAGCACGTCTTTATAGTCCTTATTTTTCACAAAATTTTGGATCTCTTTCGGGTCCTTTCGAAGGTCGTGCAAGTACTCGTATACTGGCTTTTGCCCAAAGTAGCGGGCATAGACGTAGCGTTCGTCTCGGACACCTTCCC
>JAYVXG010000228.1:0-2012 GCA_043785475.1 Armatimonadota bacterium | reverse complement strand
CGTTAACGCTGCCTCGATGGTTTCGAGGTCACGCAATTCACCAACCAGAATGATGTCAGGGTCTTCTCGAAGAACGGCCCGAAGAGCATCGTGAAGGGAGTACGTGTCGTGATGAAGTTCTCGCTGGTTGACCATGCAACGCTTGTGGCGATGGATGTATTCAACGGGGTCTTCAATTGTCAAAATGTGGGCCGCCAAATTTTCGTTGAGGTCATCGATCATCGATGCGATGGTCGTCGTCTTGCCCGAACCCGTGGGGCCGGTAACCAAAATAAGGCCAGAAGTTCGTTTTGACATTTCTCGGACGACATGAGGGAGCCCAAGGGTATCGAATGCAGGAATCTTAGTTGGGATGACACGAAGGGCGCCTGCAACCGATCCACGTTGCATGTACACGTTAAAACGGAATCTTGCGAGGTCCTTGACCGAGTAACCAAAGTCAAGCTCGTGCTTGGTTTCAAATCGTTCCAACTGGTCGTTCGTCAACGTGTCGTAAACCAGTCGTCGAGCATCTTTGGGGTTGAGCGGATGAAACGGTAGCGGCATGATTTCGCCGTCGAGGCGGATTATTGGTGGCAATCCAACCGTGATGTGAATGTCCGAAGCCTTTTTTTCGATTGCCATACGAAGGACGTCGTCAATATGAAAATCTGAAACACTTTTGAGCTCAGATTTAGCGTAGCCGCTCACTTCTCGGTCGGCAATAATGTCAAATTTTGGTTGTTCGATAACACTGTCGGCCAGTGCCTGAGAGGCGTTCGGATTGACCATATCCAGTTTGGGCTTATCGAACGGCTTGACTACCATTTCCCCAGATCTCGGATCCACAATTGCTCCTTCCTCCACGAAAGGTGTCATATTACTGTCGGTCTTAAGAAACTCCTTCCAATTAAACTCTTCGCTCATATCACCCACTCCAAAAAACCGTACTTCTTCTCTAGATTCCACATTTAAGCGCGATTTCCCTACGCATAAATAACTCGAACGACCTCGTCAATCGTTGTAATTCCCAAGAGAACCTTCGCCAACGCATCACTCTGCAAGGTTCTCATGCCGTTCTTTACCGCTGCGGCCCGAAGCAAGTGCGAAGGTTCATGCTTTAGTATCATGTCCCTCAATTCGTCGGTAACCAGCATCAGCTCATGTATTCCTGTTCGACCCTTATAGCCAGACTTTTTGCATTTTTCACAGCCTGCGCCTCGATACAGAGTGATGGAATCATTCTTGTCATCCATCATCGTTTGGGGCAGTTCAAATCCAAATCGCAAGATGTCCGTTTTTTTGACTTGATACGGTTCCTTGCATTGAGTACATGTCACCCGCATGAGTCTCTGCGCTAGGATTCCAATAACCGAGGATGAAATGAGGAACGGTTCGACTCCCATGTCAATCAATCGAGTTGGTGCAGATGGGGCGTCGTTGGTATGGAGCGTGGAGAGAACAAGGTGGCCGGTCAATGCTGCTTCCATCGCGATGGTTGCGGTTTCGTTGTCGCGCATTTCACCAACCATGATGATGTCCGGGTCTTGCCGAAGCATGGATCGAAGTCCAGCGGCGAATGTCATACCGGCACGCACGTTTACACCGCACTGATTGATCCCGCTGAGTTCGTATTCGACCGGATCTTCAATCGTGATGATGTTGTTGTCGCCAGTATTGATATGGTTAAGAATGGAATAAAGTGTGGTTGACTTTCCCGAACCAGTTGGTCCGGTGACAAGGATAATTCCGTACGTTTTGGTACACATATCCTCGATCATTGCGAGGTTGTTCTCTAGCAGTCCAAGTTTGTTTAGTCCGACCTTGATGCTCCCCTTATCGAGAACACGCATGACGATCTTCTCGCCAAAAACGCAGGGAAGAGTGCTGACTCGGAAGTCAAATTCCTTGCCGGATACGGTCATGGAAATTCGGTTGTCTTGGGGCATTCGCTTTTCGGCGATATCCATGTTGGCAATAATCTTGAATCGACTCGCCAAGGCGGCGCTAACCTTCTTCGGGAGGTTCATTCC
>JAYVXG010000227.1:0-2013 GCA_043785475.1 Armatimonadota bacterium | reverse complement strand
CATCGTCGATTGAAGTCTCGATTGCTTTTATGCCCATACACTTCAGATAGAGATCAGACTTTTCCCAGGTTGCCGCAACACCTTTCGGCCTAACGAATACCGCGTGATACTTGGCAGCTAGGGGAAATTTGTCGATAATATCGATCATCGATGCCAGGCTAGCACCTGAACATGGACAGTGAGGATGCAAAAATAGTACGAAAGTAGATATGTTTGCCCCCGGCAACATTTTCGATCCAGAGGGCCATTGACCTTTGGAGGGACCGGAGGGTGCGGGTGTACCCGAATACTTATGTAAGCACGAGATTCCTGCAACTGTAGCAATGAGCCAGAGTCCAGGAATTACGAATTGACCCAGTTTTAGGGAAAAAATCATGGTTCCTTGAAGATTTCAAAGGCAGCGTAATGATTGGAGTTTCAGAGCGCTTAATTCTTCCTATCGGAACATGAATGGCAATCCCTCAGAGAAATAATCGAAAATGAAGCAATTGTCCAAATTATCGACGTCACAGGGCAATTCCGCGCCGACGAATGAATCCAAAACCGTTGGCCGCATGGAATATAAAAGCGAAAATTAAACCTGTCTTAGTTCAATATTTCGATTCCACTAATTTTGGCGTTCTGATCCGGACTGCTTTTGGTAGCTTGTATCCGAACCGTAATGGTGCTATCTCGATTTGGCTTAACATTCGTAAATTCGCGGACGACTGCTTTATTGATCCCTCCGGCTTCGGCGAAGGGCTCAAAGTTCGGCAAAACTATTTTTCCGTTGAGGGAAATGTTTTCGATTCGCATTCCCTTTTCGGCGTCAAATATCTCGGCAAAGTGAAGGCGAACAGTGTAGGTCTTGTTGGTCGGAACCGGGAATGAGTAGGTGAAGTCGCTTCCGTAGCGCTCGCTCATGTAGATTTTCGCTGGGCCAGCATTCGGCGCGGTGACATCGATTTTCGCTCCGGTTCTGTTCGTCGAGCCATCCAGCATGTTCGGGTCGGAGACAAAGTTCCCTACGGGGTCATCTTCACCGCAAGCGACCCGGATCGGGAGGGTCAAGGCGATGGATTTGTCCGAAGAGGGTGTGGGTAAAGCCGAGTATCGAAAGCCGCTTGGCATTGTGCCGGCTGGACGATCCGCGAGTCTAATTCCCCATTTGAGGTTTGGATGACTCCCCATTTCGAGGATTAGCGTTCCGCCTTTCATGATTTGTTGATGAGAAATCCAGTTATTTGTTAACGGCTTTCCATCCAGCATCGCGGACTGTATGTACGTGTTTACAAAGTTGTTGTTTTTGGCAATCATCGTAAAGGTTTTCCCATTTCCTACCCTTATATCTGCCTTATTAACGTTTGGGCTTCCCAAAACGTACACACCGTTCGCTGGATTGACGGGATAGAAGCCAATGGCACTGAAGACATACCAGGCGGACATTTGACCGCAGTCATTGTTGCCAACCTGACCACCCGGCGTGTCGTTGTAGAACTTGAACATGATATCCCGGACTTTCTCTTGGGTCTTCCAAGGTTGGCCCGCAAAGCTGTATAGATAGGCTTGGTGATGGCACTGCTCGTTGCCTTGGGCGTACTGCCCCATCATTCCGGTGATGTCAGGAATATTGGTGTGAATCTTGGCATTGTTGGCAAACATTTCATCCATGCGAGCCGTAAATTTTTGATCGCCACCGTAGAGGTTAATCATTCCACGAACATCGTGCTGAGCGGCAAACATGTACTGCCATGCGTCGGCTTCGGTGTATTCATCACCGACCAATCCGAGCGTATCGAAAGGTGTACGCCACGCGCCGTTTGCTTTTCGACCTCGGAAGAATCTTGTCGTTTGATCGAAATGGTTTCGGTAATTGGCGGCGCGATTGTAAAATAGGTTTGCATCGGCTGAATGACCTAATGATTGGGCCATGGTCGCGATGCACCAATCGTCAACTGAATATTCAATCGTCTTTGAAGTGGCCTGGTCGCCTCCACTGGATGCACAGAATCCTTTGTCTTGCAGGGACTTCAG
>JAYVXG010000226.1:0-6800 GCA_043785475.1 Armatimonadota bacterium | reverse complement strand
CTACTGCTCAAACGTCATCTGGAACATATGCTGGTCCAACTCTGTCTCTTTCGAACGGAGTAGCCGAGAATGTTAAAGTTAGCGAAATTCCCAATATTCCAAGGTTCGAAGCTTCTGCCTCCTTCGATTGGTCGACAAGCACTTCTACCTTTGCACTTTCAGCCCACTATTTGGGAGCGAGAACACTGATGGCCCAAAACTTAAACAACGCAGCTTTGCAACCGGGAGGATATGTGTCACGAGCCAATCCTGGCACGAGCATTGACGCGCACTATTCACTTGCATTGCAAGGCAGAAATAGCTTGGAGTTGAGTGTTTTGAACTTAGCTAACAACAACTTCTATCCTGGATACCGCAGTTCTCGGCAGGTTATGATAGGATATACATCGAGGCAGTAATGTTTTCTTTACCATTGATTCTTGCGTTTGCTTTTCAAAACCCCTTAGCGGGCCAAGGAAAGACTGTTTCCGGTGACGACGTACGGCTACCGCCATTCGTTGGACCCAAAAAACGGGCCGCCGTACCAGGCTTTGCGGTTAAGGTCAACAGCATCCTGTTTCCGATTGCTCTGCCTTCGGGCGGATACAAGCAATCGAAGCTAGAAGTGACGGGCAATATGGATTTTGGCGACGGGATGGCAGACATGCTCAACACTGCCTTGGTTGCTTCCAAACGATTTATTGTCCTCGAAAGGAAGGATTTGGCCGATATCACGACCGAGCTCGCATTGCCGGGGGTTGATCCGACTTCGGTTGCCGGTCCAGGAAAGCTTCTTGGCGCGCAAATTCTCTTTCGTGGCGCGATAACCGAATTGTCATATTCGAAGACCAATACCGAAATTGGCGGCGGCGGAGTCGTTGGTGATTTCGTCGACGCAAAGTCAGCAACGTTCGTCGCACATTGCGCAATTGATCTTAAAGTGATCGAAGTTGAGACCGGACGGGTGCTCGAGTCAATAAGGACCGAAGGGCACGCCTACAGCAAAGCAAAAAGTATTGATCTGCAAGTGGGAGATTTCCAATTTGGTCATCAAAAATTTGAAACGATGCCATTGGCCAAAGCAATACGAAACGCGATCGAGCTTGGAGTCAAAGAGATTTGTAAGAAGGTGGACGACATGCCTTGGGAAGGCAGAATCGCCACGATAACTGAGAAGGAAGGCGTGAAGTTGCTCTATCTCAACTTTGGAACCGATGTCGGTATAAAAGATGGGGATAACCTTCAAATTTTCCGTCCAGGTATTGCAGTCATAGATCCGCAGTCAAGAATTGTGATTGGGCGTGAAGACGATATTGTTCTTGGCAGTTGCAAGATCCGAAATGGATCGAAGACGATGACCGTTGCTTTCCTTTCGAATGGAAGCGATATTAAAAATGGTGATGCGGTCAGGCTGATGCCTAAAGGCGGTATCCATTGACTTTTGAACCCACGCGTGTTAAGGTTTATTGGAATCTCTTAATAAGAGGAAAGGAAACGAACTAATGAAGTTTTCAACTCTGACTCGCCTTGCCGTTGTTACGTGCGCGGCGCTGGGTATGGTCGTTGTGGCAACAAGCCAACCTGAATCGGTCAAGATTCAACGGGCATCAATGTGGCCGACACACACGATGATCCCTAAATCCGTGGATATGAGCCAACTTCAAGAGTTCAAGGATGCGACCACTTTGCATTTGAACGACCTGCAAAAGAACGTGATGGAAATCAATGGTCGTGAATATCCGAACATAACAATTGTCATCACCAAGGTTGATTTCTTGAATATGTGGCACGATCAATGTTTGATTTTGAAGGATTCCAAAATTGGAGGTGGCGGTGGTCAAGGAAAGCCGATTACTCCGGCAGAACTGGCAATGCTGACCTACGTTTTTGATCAAGGGATAGATCGCCTCGCAATAGGAAGTAGCGCCAGGGCTACGGTCACTCCCACCGGAATTAGTGGAAACATCACTCCGAAGGACATGGGAATGACGCCGCAACAAGTTAAGCAAGCGGTTTCTCACTACGTAGCCAGCCATCCGATGCGATTTTGGAATGAGGCTCGAATAGGATTGGCCTCCGGTAAATAGCAATTTCTTTAACATTAGGAAAACCATGAAACTCAACTCAATCACTCGATTTGGCATCGTCGCCATGACCATCCTAGGATCGGTTGTGGTTGTCACTAGCCAACCCACTTCTCCGGCTAGACAACAAGGTCACGTTTGGCCCACGCATAAAATGATTCCTGCTAGGGTCACAATGGACCAAATGCAGGAATTTAAGGATGTAGCGACACTGCATCTCAATGACATTCAGAAATTCGGCCCGGGAATTGGAGAAGATTGCATCGCGCGAGGGGTCAAAGCCAGGGTAGTTGCTTCAACGACTGTCATGAGAGACTTTTTTACCTCCGTAGTTTTGATAATCGACGGCAATATAGCCACCAGTCCTGGAGGTGGTATGCCAGTTGTTAAAAAGCTTTCACCATCTCAATTAGCGACCCTCTATTACGCCTTCGACCAGGGAATTGACATCATGAAGTCCAGGGGAACTATGGCTTCTGTCCAAGCCAACCCAATGTACATTTCGGGAAAGATGTCGCCGAAGGACATGGGGATGACAGATACACAGTTTAGACAAATGACTGCACAATATGTAGAAACCCATCCAATGAGGTTTTGGAATGAGGCTCGTGTTGGTTTGGCCTCCGGCAAATAGTCGTTGCTTCTTCACATGAAAATATTTAGGTTCACAACATGAAACTCACTTTAATCTCACGGATCACGGTTGTCTCTTTTTCTGTGTTGGGATGTGTTCTCGTTGCATCGAGTCAACCAGGCGTTCAGCAAGGCGGATCGTGGCCCAAACATAGTATCATTCCAACGCAAGTTTCGCTGTCACAGGTTCAAGAATTTAAGGATGCCGCATCCCTCCACTTGAATGATGTCCAACGCAATTTAGGGTTGTCCAACCAGCAGGCTAGGTGGACCGCCGTAGCTGTGAAGTCATTCTACAAAGACGCATTCATAGAAAAGGCAGTTATTTGGTATACGGATGCAGTTGGTGGCGGAACCAGCGGCTCCGGTGTACCGGCGAAAAAGATTTCACCGGCGGCCCTTGCCGCGCTTTACTACACTTTTGACCAAGGCATCGACATAATCGCCCGAAATCCAAAGAGTACAGCGACAGCAACGGTAACGCCCACTCTGATCACGGCAAATATCAAGCCGAGCGACATGGGAATGACTTCTGGGCAGTTCAATCAAGCGGCCATGCAATACGTTGACAGCCATCCTATGAGGTTCTGGAATGAAGCCCGCGTTGGATTGGCTTCCGGCCGCTAGTTGGATTGGAACTAGTACCTCTGAGTTATGAAGGGGTACTGGTTTGTAACAAGAGAAGGGAAAGTTTCTTAACAAAACAAACGGAGTTTATGAAAATGAAATTCAATTCAACCGCAAAAATCGTCGTAGTGTCATGCACCATTTTAGGAACTGTTTTCGTGGCCACAAGTCAACCAGACAAGACCCTGATAGTTCAAGGTAATGGATGGCCGACTCATTCGATCATGCCACAGCGAGTCAGCATGAATGCACCGCAGATGCAAGAATTTAAAGACGCGGCCACGCTTCATTTAAATGACATTCAGAAGGCAATGATGGAAGGTTATTTAGGAAAATTTCCTCCCCAACGATACGTGGTTATCGAAACGATTTATCGAAGCATCATCGCCACAAAAATTTACAAGTCTGATCCAATTCCGACTGGCAAAGGTGGAGGACCAGGTGGACACCAAATTACGCCCGCAGAGCTGGCGGTCTTGTACTACACGTTTGATCAAGGCATCGAGTTGATTGGGAAAACCGGGAGTGCGAGTTCAGCAAAAGCGGTGGTGACTCCGTCTGGTATTGAAGCAAACATTTCGCCAAAAGACATGGGGGTGACGGATGGACAACTCAGGCAGATTGTGACGCAATATCTTGATAATCACCCCTTGCGATTTTGGAACCAAGCGCGAGTCGGCCTTGCATCCGGTCGATAAGTAAGATGGTTTGTCAATGATCGAGGTGAAGCCAACTGTGGTAGCTCGTGCTCTCGCGGTTTATCTGGCTCTCCACCTCACTCTTGTATTTATCTCTGCATTTCGCGGTTTTCTGGGCAGTCTCGATGATGCAGAGCTTCTTCATTACAGGATGAAGGAATACCCGAAATTGCTCGAACAGTACGGCGGGGTTTTCAGTGCGAATCAGGGTTTTGGCTTTTACGCTCCGGGCGTATCGAGTGAATCCCGAGTGCTTGTCTTGGGGTGTAAGCGCGGTGAGGTTACCAGCCAAGGAAAGCCAGACTGGCATCCAATTGATGTCGGCCTTCGTGGAGAGTCACAGCACTTTCTCAATGCTTTTGTGGGGATGGGCATCAAGGGTCCGGCCCGGAAGCCAGTTGCCGAATCGATCGGAGCATACGCCCTGTCTCGCCACCCCGATATCGACTCGGTCATTATCCAGTATCAGGCAGAGCTGATACCGCCGCTTCGGCAAGAGGTGCTTAAAGATCGTGAATGGATTACGCTCGAAACTTTTTTCTATTATCGATAAGCAAGAGCCTTTTGAATGGTTTGTCCAACTGCTTTCGACAGTGTTACTTGGCTGTTTGCTTTGGCTATGTCGCTCATTTCTAGAGTTGTTTGGATCCAGTGGAGCGATTCGGCAAGAGATTTTCTTTGATGTCTCGAAGGAAGCGCCATTTTCGGCATGGACGCTCATTCGTTCGTTTCATCTTGGAGCACACCAGGACTTGATTCTTAAGATTTCCTACGTGGCGGCGATCGTGTCGACGTGCCTGGCCTTCTTTCGACCACGGAGTTTCTGGTGTGTCGGAGCACTATTTGCGACGTTTATTTTCATCAAATCCACGATGTTAGGTGCGGTATACGGCATGTACGAATTCATTCACATCGGTTTGTTTTACTGTATGCTCTGGTCGCTCTTCAATATTCGGTGGCTAGCAACAAAAATGCCTTCGTCTGATCGAGTTGCGAGATTAATAGGTTTCGCGTTCCAAGTCCATTTGGCGATTGCTTATTGCATTTCGGGCTTCTCGAAAGGAATCGGTCGGCAGTGGCAGACGGGCGATGCGCTGTGGCGTTCAATCTATCGCTCGGACTCAGCAGGGACCCGGCTCTTCGATTTTTCGTTTTTGTACCACTGGCCAATGTTGCTTCAAATTGGTTGTCTATCGGTAGTGGTGTTCGAGGCGACGTATCCCCTTGGGTTTTATCGAAAATTTCGAGGAGTGGTGACAAGTGGACTGATCCTCATGCACCTCGGGATTATGATTGTCTTTGGCCTTTGGCTATTTGGAGCAACGATGATCATTTTGAATCTGTTTTTCTATGCCCAGGGCCGTCGTTTGGATCAGCGGAAAGACCAGGACGGTAGTCTGCTCCGGGCCATTGGTCTCGTTCCTATTCAGGTTGCCGCTTCAGGAGCATGAAGATGCGGGTAGGATTTGAGAATCTGTCGAAGCAGATATCCATTCGATCATGAACAACAAAGCTGTTTTTTCATTATTTCTCTCAATCTGTTGCCTGTTCGCCGTTAGTGCGCAGAGTGCCAAGTCCGAGGGAACCAACCTTCCGAAGTTAATTCAATCACGCTTGCCCAGTCTGGGGCACCGGAATTGGATCGTTGTCGCCGATTCCGCTTATCCGCTTCAAATTTCTGCGGGTGTCGAAACTATCACGGTAAATGCCGATCAACTGAGCGTGGTCAAAGATGTCTTGGCCGCCTTAGCAAAAGCAAAACATGTCCGTCCACATATATACGTTGATGCTGAAATGGATTACGTCAGTCCGAAAAATGCTCCCGGCATAACGGCATACAAAAAGAGTTTAACCGGATTATTAAAGGGCAAAGGCGTTGATAAGATGTTGCATGAGCAGATCATTGCGAAACTCGACGAAGCCGGAAAGACCTTCAAGGTCCTTTTGATCAAAACTCCCTTGACGGTCCCGTACACTTCGGTTTTCTTCCAGTTGGAGTGTGGTTACTGGACGGATGCAGCCGAGAAAGAAATGCGTGCTGCAATGCAGAAGGGCGGCTAGGGTCCAACTATGGCAAGCAACATTTCGCGACGCGATCTTCTGGGTAGTGCTGCTGCGGTTGCTGCGGTGGGGCCACTCACAGGTTCGGCTAAAGCAGATTCTCCCACCCAAATTAGTATCAAGTCCAAGAATCCAAAGATTCGAGAGCGAACGGAGCCAGAGATTTACACAGGGCAAGACCTTAGATTTATCGGCATGCCGGTCGGTGGATTGTTTGCGGGAACCCTCTATCTCGGTGGAGATGGGCAACTTTGGAATTGGGACATTTTCAACCAGAAGAAAGACGGAGCGGTTGAACGGACGAACACGCAGTTCATGGGCGAGACGCTTTCTCAAGGGTCGGGAGCAAACTATGTTGACCCAGTATCGCAGCAGTCGCCGTTTGCTCAGCATTTCGAATTGATCGAGCTCGGTAAACAGGAAAAGAGAATTCGCTTTGGAAAGATCAATTTCCGCGGTGAGTATCCGGTAGGGAAAGTCGAATATCTGCATGCTGACGAAGAGGTCGAGATGTTCCTTGTGGCATTCTCGCCTTTCATTCCGCTCAATGTTGATGAATCTAGTTTTCCAGCAACAACTTTAACCTTTCAAATTAAAAACACTGGCAAAGTCGAAGCAACCTATCGGCTGCAGTACGTGATTGAGAATCCGGTCCTGATTTACAGCCGTAAGAAAAGAAGCGATTTCAAATTGACCACCGAAAAGACACCGACGGGAG
>JAYVXG010000225.1:0-2024 GCA_043785475.1 Armatimonadota bacterium | reverse complement strand
AAGCCCTCATCGAACAAGCTTCCGACTTCGAAAAGGAGTTTGCCGATGCTCAAATGAAGAAGAAAGCTTCTGCTCCAGAGGGCGAAAATTACCCTGGTCAAGACGGCACTGAATTCTACGACATGACCGGTTGGGCGTTGCCTTACGCCCACAACCTCAAGGCGTGGTGGACGGTAGATACACAGCCCCTCCGCGTTGACGGTGAATCGTTTAAAGGGCCGTCGCTTCAAGAATCGGAAGTTGGCTACGTTCTGCCGTACACAAGTCAGGAATCTATCCTGGCGGCGGCAGACCTTTCGGCCGCCGGAGTCAAGGTCTCATTCATGCGTTCGGATATGAAGCTTGGCGGAAAAACGTTTGATCGCGGCTCGTTCGTCATATTCAAAATCCGCAACGGAGCCGGCCTCCGTGAGAAACTTCTGCATGTCATGGATATTCGTGGCGTCTCATTTGTTGCGTTGCCAACCAGTTATCCCGATTCGGGGCGCGAAGGTCCTGGGAATCGGCTCAGTGCGATCCAGGTTCCAAAAGTTGGCCTAATATTCGGCAACGCCGCACAGATGACGGGCTCCAGCGGCGTCTGGTTCGCTCTTGAAAAAGTTTTCCAGGTTCCGTTCGTCTCGCTCGGTGCCAATGCGCTCAACTCGAATTCTATTCTTCACTCTTACTCCGTCATCATTGCACCTCGTGGTTCTGGCGCGGCTGCGAATCAGAAAGTCAAAGACTGGGTGAAAGAAGGCGGAGTCCTGATCCTCTTTGGCGAACCTTTGGCAAACGTTAACACGTTCACCAACGGATCCGAAACCAGATCCATGCCGGGTTCGATCTTCCGCGCGAAGCTCGATACTCGGTCGGTTTTGTCATTCGGCTATGATAGTGATGAAATCGCCGTGCCAGTCGCCGGATCCAGTTTCCCTAAAGCTCGCAAAGAAGGCGGTGGCGTGGTGAAATTTGCCGAAGGTGACACCAAGAAACTCCTCACTGGCTGGTCTTGGGGCGAGGAGACCGAGAAGGCCCTCTCGGGGGCAGTTTGGCTCCACGACGAGTCGTCCGGTCAGGGGCACATCGTCTGGTTCGCAGATGATCCTTGCGACCGCGCCATGTGGCCAGGGCTGCATAAGTTGCTTCTGAACTCGATGTACTTGCTACCGGGGAACTAGAAAAGGGACAATTGTTCGGCAAGGTCCAATTCGCTTTGACGGACGACCGAGTTATCGGCGTCGATATGGTGCAAGTCGATGCCTTTGTCGAGCAAAGCCCGGCCAAGTAAGCGCGACCGGTGGCAGCCATGTGGGCGCATGCACCCGCACATCAGGCACACGACTCGGCCGGGTGCATTCATCGCTTTCATTAACGCTTCAAACCCTTTTGCAAGTTCTGGGTCGGCGAACAGCGGCTGAATATCGACCGAATCCGGGTCTTTGCACAGCACCGCAGAGTCACGAACTCCACCCAGGGTATCGCCCATATACACGTACTTGAACCCCCGCCTCGGCATTAAGTCCATGAGGTTTTCCCGACGAAAATCCTCCCAGTACGAACTCTTTGGCACTGCCCGGACATCAACGATATGAGTAACGCCGAATTGCGCCATTAGGACAACGAAGCCGTCGAACCCACGATTGCCATAGCCTGCAGTATAAAGGACCGGTAATTCACCCATCATAGATTCACTTAATTATGGAAGACCCTATGCGGAGATGGATCACGGTGTTACACTTTACGCTGGATGCGCAGGCATCAGCTTGGCGATGTTAACATCGGCAATATTTTGGCGCATCCGATCAAAAGAACGGCACAATTCCGAGTTGTTCAATCTCGAAATAAACGCACCCTTGGCCCGAGATGGGCTCCTGCTTTCTGCGCTCGTGATCAACGTCGGCAGCACCGACGGTTCTCCTGAGACATGGCTCAGTAATCTTTGGCTTGCCATTGATTCCATCGTCGAACAACGAAATTTAACAAAGGTCGGCACATACCGAAACACCTACATGGTTGCGGCATCTGAATACCGTATTGCAGAG
>JAYVXG010000224.1:0-2030 GCA_043785475.1 Armatimonadota bacterium | reverse complement strand
AGGCAGAATTTCACCGCTTGGATTACTTTGGCGATCGTCATGGTCGGCCTCAGCATTGGCTACGATATATGGCTTTCAAGGAATGGCGTTGAAGCGTTTAGAGGGGCGTATGACCTTTTTCATTCTTCGCCCTATTTCTGTATCCTCGAATTTGTCTTCGGAATCGTCACTTACAATATTTCAATCCAGCTATCGGCAAGCCAATTGGAGTGGATCAAAGGCAGCATGCGATGGGCCTTTCCATTGATGGTTTTGGGTTACTTTGGCATAAATGCAGGCCTGTCGCATATGAGCGTCGTGCACGGCCTTCCGGCGATTCTCTTTTCAATGGTCATTCTGGGGTCGTACACCGAACCGTCAAACCTGAAAGCCCTTGGCACCCCGGCGTTTATTTTTCTGGGCGAAATTAGCTACTCGCTCTATTTGCTCCATATTCCGGTAAGACGAATATTTGAGTTCGGTTGTCGAGTCGTCAAGCCTTTGGCTTCTCTCCAGGAAATGGCTCAGCCAATATTTGCGCTCCTCATAATTGTGACCTCGATGGGATTGGCTACGATCTGTTTTCGAGCCATTGAGACCCCTTGGCGCAAGAAGCTACGAAACGCATTTGGGTCAAGTAGCAAAAAGTGAATACCGGAATGGTCGCGTGACATAAATAATTCACGAAACTTAACAATTTGTTACAGCGTTATAATGGTAATTAGGATGAGCGACAGCGGATATAGCAGACTTGAAAAGGACTTTCTTGGAAATGAGCGAATGGTTCATTACGATGGTAGCGGCAACATGTTGGGTGCATCTGATGTTATCCGCGAACCAGATGGCACGATTCGTATTTCAAACGAGCAGGTCTCAGCATCCGATTCGGATGATCTGCCGAAGGTCGAAGCACTTGTACCGCCATTGAAAGTGAAATCAGTCGACGAAGTACGCGGAGTGCGCTTAGAAGCGAAGTCAGGTATGCAATCTAATCAGGTCGTGATGTATGCGATTGCGGCTTTTGTCGGAACATCCCTCGTTACGCTCGCAGTCTTGTCATTCCTTAAATCGAATAGATCGAGCGACCCTTCGTTCGGAGTTCCCCAGAATTACACTCAACAAATCGTTCCGCCGAGGGTGGAGACTCGGCCCGGACAGGAGAATTTTCCTTCTGATCCAAAGCCGAGAAATGACGAACCGCCAACCGAAAACCGTCCGTTTGACCAAACCGCACCGGATTCGAACATGGACGACAAACATCCAAAGATTCGGAACGACTCTGCGCCTGCGGCCGGGAGTGACCCAAAACCAGACGTAAAGCCTGAGAAATCGAGTTCAAGCGAACCCATTGACCTGAGGGGAGATGATGGGAGCAAAAAGGATATTCCTAAAAGCACTGGTCCCGGAACCGACCCCCTCAAGGGTAACGATATTCACTAAACGAAAGTCATGATAAGCACACTCCCGATCATCCTAATTATTTCTGGATTCCAGACGGCCAAGAGGCCCGAAGTAAAGTTGGTGGACCTGACACCCGTAACTCAAGTGACAAAGTCTTCCACATTTAAGTTCTCAAAGGAGTTTTCGATGGGTGGAGTTGTCCTTCGAGAAGGCGTCATGCTGGTGCCCCAAGGAGATTCAACACCGGATAGGGGAGGGAGGCTTGTTTATTCCATACCTCGCGGGTCGTTGTCATTTCACGGTCAATTTGGAATACCGGATACCGATACGGAAGGGACAGGAGAAGCCACCCTTTCAATTTTTGTCGACGGAGAGCCATTGCAAGAAATCCGAGCCGTCTCCGGTCAAAAGCCAGTGAGATTTGATGCAGGGGTGAAGGGAGCAAAATCTATCATGCTCTCATTTTCTGGCACAGCAGGGATTGGTGACGCTTCGTTTGCCGCATCCACATTGAGGACAACGAAGTACCCCGAGAAGAAGGTGCCAGCTCCGCAAGAAAGCATTCCAAAAATACCAAGCGAAATGGGTCGAGTCAATATGACGGCCCCGGAAAATGGGGAAACAGGCAAAGACTCGATGACATTTAAATG
>JAYVXG010000223.1:0-6852 GCA_043785475.1 Armatimonadota bacterium | reverse complement strand
CCAAATCAGCGGTCACACCCACGGCGGCCAATTCATCCTCCCCGGCATCTACGACGCCACGAAGCGAGTGAGTGCGTATGGCAGCAAGTTCAACCATGGCCTCGTCCAAGGCCGACGGCACCTCGTGTATGTCTCCAAAGGCGTCGGCCGACCGCACGGCCTCCGCCTCTTCGCCCCGCCAGATGTAACGTGCTTAACTCTCACTAAGGCAACATAAATCGACACAACTAACATGCATATCGCGTCAAGAAAGGACATGGCCAAGAAATCGACTCGGCGCCAAATCCTCAAGTGGGGTTCAGCCGCATTCTTTGGCGGAATCCTGACCGAGGCATTCCTTGAACCGAACCGCCTCGAAACAATCGAACGACGAGTCGCCATTAAGGATCTCCCGAAAAACTTCGAGGGATTTAGGATCGGAATTCTGAGCGACATCCACTGGGGTCACGCCATCGACCACACCTTTGTAAATCGAGCATCGGATCTGCTCATGACCCTCAAACCTGATCTCATCGTCTTGCCTGGAGATTTCTACCACAGTATTTGGCGACACCCGACCGAGATAAAGCCGTGGGAAGGCATGCTCGATCGACTCAGTGCGCCTTACGGACTTTTTGGAGTTCTCGGTAACCACGACCATCGGGCCGGTGCCGACAAAGTCCGGCGAGAGATCGACAAAAACTCACCGATTCGCCTTATCGACAATGACCACGTTCTGATCGAAAAAGGCTCGGACCGCATTGCCCTCGGGGGAGTCGGCGACCTCTGGGAGGACGAAGTGAACCTAGCCGCGGCGTTTCGAGGTGTTTCGAACGACATGCCTCGCCTCCTCCTCTCTCACAATCCCGATGTCGCTGAACATGTCGATCATGACGACGGAACCAGGGTGGATTTCCAAATTAGTGGCCACACGCATGGCGGTCAAGTGGTCCTTCCGGGCATTTACGACCCAACTCAACGGGTGAGTCATTACGGAACGAAATTCAGCCGCGGTTACGTCCTCGGCAAACGACACCCTGTCTTTGTCTCCAAAGGCATCGCCCGTTTGAATCACGTTCGACTCTTCGCCCTCCCCGATGTTGCGTGCATAGTGCTCACGCGGGCGACATAATAGAGTTGATGTTCACGATCGGCATTGTGGGAGCGGGGCGCCTCTCCAGAGTTCACTTACGGCACCTCTCACGCATTCCCGACATTGAGTTCGTTTTTTTTGATCAGGAGCATGCTCGGGCCGAGGCACTGGCAACCGAATTTCCTGGGACGGTCGTCAAAAAGTTCTCCGAGCTCCTCGACAAGGTCGACGCTGTCGACGTCATCACCCCAAACGACGTTCACGCCGCTGTCGCCATCGCGGCGATCAACGCGGGCAAACACACCTTCATCGAAAAGCCGCTTGACGTTTCGACCGCAGCCGCAAAGCCAGTCCTCGAAGCCGCTGAAAACTCCAACGTAACCGTGCAAGTCGGTCACGTTTTGCGATATTTCGCCATGTATCGCAAAGCGCATGATCTCGTAAAGGGGGGAGCCGTGGGAACTCCAGCCGCTATCCGGATGACGCGCGGCGGCGGAATGCCCGGTGGGGAAGCCGGATGGTTTGGCGACCATAAGCGGTCCGGAGGAATCTTTATCGACCTCGCCATTCATGACCTCGATTGGCTCCTATGGACGGTTGGCAAGGTAAAAGAAGTCTACGCAAAATCAGTCGGAGCAAAAACTGGTCACGGTCCCGACTACGGTCTGGCAACCCTTAGTTTCGAAAACGGTTGCATCGCTCACGTCGAGTCCACCTGGATGGATTCACAAGAGAGCCGAACCGCATACGAGATTTGCGGTCCCGACGGCATGATCGACTACGATTCCCGAAATACTCCAACCCTGCGAAGCGGATCGAAGCTGGAGCAAAACCACCTTGCCGACGATGATCCATTTTTCCTGCAACTGAATGACTTTGTAACCTGCGCCCGGGACGGAATCCCTGCGAAAATAACCATCCAAGAAGCGTTTGCCGCCCTCGAATTGGCGGAAGCTTGTCGGCTCAGCGCCACATCAGGCGAGCCAGTCTTCTTACCATGACTCTCGAATCCATCCTCGAAACCATCTCCGGGCAACACCCAAATCTCAAGCCATTCACTCCCTATGTGATTGGAATGAAAGCAGGTCCCGCCAATATCTCACTCGGGGACCCGTTTCTCGATGCCGCAGCTTACGTGTACATCAACAATCTAGAAACCGCTCATGTGCAGGTTCAGGGACATGAGGAAAACCCGGTGGCAGCCTACATCCACGGTATCATCCACCGCCGCGAAGGTGACTATTCGAATGCCAACTACTGGTTTCGGCGTGCAAAGCTTGAACTGAACGCCGATCCAGAAAGACTGACAAACCAAGTCGAAGCAAACCGAACCATCTCGACCGAGCTTCACCAAGAATTATTGGACGAGTGGAAATCCCTGATCCGTTATATAATCAACCATCGAGGCGCATATTGACATCTGGATCACCCAATGCTGAACTACGAACTCACGTTCGAACTCAAAAAGACCTAAGTCCTACTGTGCCTTTGAATACTCTTAACTCTCGTACCATCCTTTATGATTAGTGCCATTATCGCCGCCCTCGTGTTCGCTCCAAAGCCTTCAATCGCCCTTAGCCTGATGCCGAGCGAGCCGCTGGGCGAAGAGTCCTACCTCGCCGCCGTCCGTGACGAAATGAGAATGGGAGTCGAAGCGGATTATGTAAATGTGAAATGGTCAGACCTCGAAAATGAGACCGCGTTTAATCCGAAAGCCCTGAATGATCAATTGGGAATAGCTAAGCTCCTCGGAGGTGACATTGTGGTCTGCATCAAACCCATCGACACAAGCGTCAAATCTGTCCCGATTGCCTTGCAAGGTAAGCCATTCGATGACCCTCAAATGATTCACCAGTGGGAAACTATGCTTCAGCAGGTCATCCCGCTTCTCCCAAAAAATGTAAAAGCCATCTCGCTGGGAAATGAAGTGGATGTGTACCTTGGCAACCATCCAGACGAGATTGCTGGCTATTTGAACTTGGTAAAAAGTACCCGAACATTCTTGAGAGGAGCTGGACTGAAAATTCCGATTGGCGTCATCACGACCTTCGACGGCTTCCAAAGGAAGCCGGAACTAGTCAAGCAAATTCAAGCAAATTTCGATGTGACGATGATGACCTACTATCCCATGGGTCCAACCTTTGAAGTCTTACCAACGGGTGCTATTAGCAGTCACTTTGACTCCATGTTGGCAGTTGCCGGTAGTAAGCCGTTTATGCTGACCGAGGTAGGTTGTCCAGCTGGGGAGCCAAATAAGAGTAGCGAAGACATTCAGTCAGATTTTGTGAAATCCGTATTCGGTCAACTCGAAAAGCATTCCGCTAACGTCACATTTGCTAATTTCTTTCTACAAGGAGACTATCATCCCCTAATGGTCGACATGTTTGAGCAGTACTACCAATTGAAGGATGAGAAATTTCGAAGCTACCTCTCAACCCTTGGTCTGAAGCGAGCAAATGGCAAACCCAGAAAGGCTTACTTCGAATTCAAAAAGCAGTTGCGAGCCTGGAACGGGGACTAAGAAGGGACAGCAAGGCTCTAATTGTCCAAGTGAACCAGAAGGTAATTCTTATCTTGGTAAACGGCACCGGGCATTTGGACATCGTCATACCCTGATCGTTCGTAGTTCACAAAAAAGACCCACGTTGACCTCACATCAATGCTTTTCAGGAGCTTTTGGCGTGGGGCAATCTGCGAAAGAATGGAATTGACTTGCTCGGATACGGGTGCGTGCTCTCGAACATCCGGCGAGGCATAGGCTAGGGTCTCCAGTCCAGGTTTCATGATAACGGGCTGCTGAGAAGGATACGTAAATATTCCGGAAATGAAGAGCGGGCGATCAATTGCCGTAAAGTAGGCCAACATTTTATAGGAAGGGAACCAACTCTCGCGATGTCTCATGTTCCATTGGCTGACGTCGGCAATGAAAAGTGATTCACCTGCGGGAATGACCCTTAGAATATCCCTCATTCGATTTGCCTCTCGGTCGCCTTTGTTGACGATCACAAAGACAGAGGCTAAATTAATGAGCGAAATTCCGAATAAAATACTCGCCAGCCCATTCACCTTCAACCCTGGATTGCTTGGATTTGGACGAGCCATGGCAAGAAGTAACATGAGTATAATCGGCGGGACGCGCGCATCCATATTCGCGGTAATCCTGAACCCGAATGGGCAAACCAAGTAGAAGATGATCAGGCCAATTATGATGACTTTGTCTTCTTTGCCGATGACAAAATATTTCTGAAAGCCGAGCAATACAAATCCCAAAAGAGCTAATCCGGAAGTGATTGGCCACCAAGGACCGTAGGCGATAAAGCCGAAGAAATATTTGATCTTGGCGTAAATAGTCGAAAAGGCAATGGTCGAATGCTCTTCCGAAACGCTACTGAACTTGTAGAGCACAATCATCGCGAGTAAAGTCAGCACGACCGTAGCGATTCCAATAAGTCGATCTTTACTTTTTTTCTCAAGAACTAGCTTGATTCCCACAATGAAGATCCAAAGCACCGCGATGAGGAGATGGCAGAAAAAGAAGATTATCGAAAAGACTCCAATGACCAGTGCTCGGTACTTCACGTTGCGAGCAATTTCATAGAGGTAGATGGCCCAGGGAAGAAACGAAGCCGCGAGGACGAAATTGAGGAAGCCAAGAATAAGGGAGAACGAGAACGTCAGAACTGGGAAGAGCACCATGCTCGGGTTCAGTTCGCCGTTATTTCTAAGCATGCTAAGCTTCGCAAACCCTAAACCAGAAGATGCCAGCATTCCGCAAACCAGCAATCGGAGCCCCAGCGCAGGATCAATAAGTCGACCAATTCCTGCCATGAGGGCATCGACCCCGATGTTCGGGATGATGCGAAAATTGTCGACGTAAAATTGATGGTAGAGCGGCGTGTTGTAGTCGCGCGTGAGGAGGTAATACCGAGCCAAATGGTTTGGATAATCAGGGAATGGAATATTTTGATGGAGCAGAATGACCAGACAGGAGATGAAGACTCCTAAGAAATAGAAGATCTTTACGATCCGATCAGAATCGGTCCTATTTGGCAGTTCTATTTCTTCCATTCTATTTCTTCCATAGTGTTTTTTGTGCTTGTCAGCGATCAAGCCCCACTCTTGGGCCTCCATTTCTTCTTCAGGTATTGCCGGCACGGAGTTTCGAAGTGACGGAAGAGGAGGATTGATATCCAGATCGAAAAGATGATCATAACCAGGCTGAGCCAAATATTGTCTTTGTTCTGGTGAAACCCTTTCAGCAAGATGAGCTGGCCTAAGTTTTTGATGGGAATATGAAATAAGTACAGTGCAAAACTTGCTTCGCCGAGGAGAACCCACCGAGGTTGTTCTAGCATTTCAACGATTTTTGACTTCGATGTGATAAGGCTAAGGATGATGAAGAGGAAGAAGGGAAGGCCAACTACTTGCCCAGTGTAGAGCACCGTTGACAAAATGTTTTCCTTTGGCTCGATCAACAAAATACCAAAAAATGGAATGGCAAAAAGTCCAGCTAAGTAGTAATGCCACCGAACAGGCTTGTCTTGAATGAGCTCTCGATAGATTCGGTAGCCTAGAATTCCGGTTAGGAATTCTGGGAGACGAGTGATGAAGCTCATTCGGACAAACTGATTGAAGAATAAATCAACTGAGCTCGTATAGGGAATTCCTAGCTTGGGGACATTGACCGTGAATATATCGTGATGATAGCAGTATGGTCCAACTAGGGCAAGCAGTACCGAGATGCCGACGAACGCTAGTAGGGCGGACGATTTGATTCGGGCAATGAGGGGCAGGAGGAACGGTAGGCAGATATAGAAGAATACTTCTGTGCTAATCGACCAAGCGGGCGAGTTGAGAAAGCCACCGATGGGCATTGCGAAACTTTGTAAGGCAAACACGACGACGACAAAAAGCTGTCCAAGGTGTTGATGGGCATAAATTGATTCAGTAGGGAAGGGATCCAGCCTCAACGGGATGAAAAGTCGAGGCGTGACTACCAAGATCGACAGGATATACAGGGGATAAATTCTCGAGAACCTTGCCCACCAAAACTCAGAGTTGGAAACGGATTTGTCCAGGAGTCGATCGTAGTAATTTGCCGCAAGGATAAAACCAGAAAGAATGAAGAAAAAGGAGACGCCGATGTATCCATGCTCGATGAAGTTGGCAAGGAACTTGGGCAGATATGGGGTGAATTCTTCGTTGTAGTGGTAAAGAATCACGACCAAAGCAGCAAAAAATCGCACCGAGGTCAATTGTGGGAAAAAATCTCGCTTTTTGGTTTCTATCACAATTTCTTCCGATTCGACGTGATCCGCTTTAAAAAGCGGTCACTCGCATTTTTGCCTTGATGTTACATCGGTGGAACCACTAAACATTACCTTGGTTCCCAGCGGTTTGACAATAAGATGAATCAAGGAATTCGATTTCCGAGAAATGTTCAAGTCTCAAGAGAAAAGTCGGGACTTTTGATCCTATTTCTTAGTGAGGTCGATCGTGGAAAGTAGAATTTTTCGCGACAAACTTAAAATGAGTAGGGTTCCATTTGTCGAATATAGGATATGTCGAGTTTGGCCGCACTGCGATTGCTCCAGCAGCACGTCGCTAGAATGGATAAGCATAGAATCCAGATTTTTGGCCTTTCGCGCCTTAATGGTGCATTTTCAAGAATTGGCGCGAGCTTTTTACCGCATTCCCAATTGATCGAGAGGCAGTAGAACAATAGAGGGTGCGGTCAGGCTTTGCGTTCAAAATACTTTAACTTCGCGCCATCGAGCAGG
>JAYVXG010000222.1:0-2035 GCA_043785475.1 Armatimonadota bacterium | reverse complement strand
TCTCACAAAGGAGAAACGTGCGTTAACCTCGTCGTAGGTGGGGAGATTGTCAAGACCGTCACTGGGCATGACAACAATCAAATGGCATGGGAGTCGTTTGACGTACATGATCAGGTCGGAAAGACAGCCCATATCGAAGTGGTTGATACTTTTACCGGCGGTTGGGGGCAGATTTCTCTCGGTGAAATTATCTTCAGCGACGAGTCGAAGCTATCAGCCCCACTCGAAGAAGCACAGGATTTTGGCACGTTCAATGTGGAATTTGTGGGTGGTGCCTATCACACGGCAGTCGGAAACACGGGCGTCATCGGTAAATCTGTGACCCTCAGCCCAGGTCAAACGAAAGAAGTGACGTTGATTGTCGCTTGGAATTTTCCGAATGCGGACGCTAATCTGCCAGCCAAGAAAAATTGGTATGCGACCCAGTGGTCCAACGCGGCGGAAGTTTCAAAGGGAATTCTGGCCAAGTGGAATGTATTGCGGGATGCCACTCTTGCCTGGAACAAGACTTGGTACGACTCCACATTACCGCATTGGTTCCTCGATCGAACTTTTGTCAACACCAGCATTTTGGCAACCACCACATGCCACCGGTTTGAAGACGGACGGTTTTATTTCTGGGAAGGCATCGGCTGCTGCGCTGGAACGTGTACCCACGTTTGGGGTTATGCCCAAGCCATTGGGAGGGTTTTTCCCGAAGTCGAGCGATACTTGCGTGAGAAAATTGACTTTAGCTTTGCCTTCCACAAAGACACGGGAGCTATCGACTATCGGGCGGAATACCACCAAATTGTCGCGCACGACGGACAATGCGGTTGCATCTTGCGCACATACCGCGAGCACCAGATGTCGAAGAGCGATGCTTTCCTGAAAGGAATATGGCCCAATGTAAAGCGAGCCACGCAGTACTTGATCAATCAAGACAAGGGCAAGGACGGCATCCTCGACGGTGCGCAATACAACACGCTAGACACCGCCTGGTATGGCGAAATTGCGTGGATTTCATCCTTATATTTAGCCGCCCTAAGGGCGACGGAAGCGATGGCAAATGCGATGGGCGATAAAGACTTTGCCA
The DNA here is from genome assembly GCA_043785475.1 of Armatimonadota bacterium. Taxonomy (GTDB): domain Bacteria; phylum Armatimonadota; class Fimbriimonadia; order Fimbriimonadales; family Fimbriimonadaceae; genus Fimbriimonas. Next base: position 960 of record JAYVXG010000222.1, on the reverse strand, counting down.
AGGAGTGCGCAACCATTGCGGAAAGCGGCTCAAAGCGGATGGTGAGCGAGCTTTTCAATGGCGAATACTTTATCCATAAATTAGATTCTGCCCATCCTGAATCGAACAACACCAACAATGGTTGCCACATTGATCAGGTCTATGGCCAGTCGTGGGCGCATCAGCTAGGTTTGCCGCGAATCGTGCCGAAAAAGGAAGCGGTCTCGGCTCTAAAAGCCCTGTTTAAGTACAGCTTCTACGACGACGTTTGGGAATACCGGCGGAAAGTGAAAGGCATTCCGGGCGGGCGTTGGTACGCGGCTCCGGGTGAGCCAGGCTTGATAATGTGTTCATTCCCCCACGGTGGAGCGTCAGAGAGCGTTGGCAAAGGTGGAGATGCATGGGCAACAATGTACTTTAATGAATGCATGAGTGGCTTTGAGTACCAAGTAGGGGCTCACATGATCTCCGAAGATTTAGTTGATGAAGGTCTCGCGATCGTTTATGCGATCCATCAGCGATATCATGGCTCAAAACGCAACCCATACAACGAAATTGAGTGCAGTGACCACTATGGGCGAGCGATGGCTTCGTACGGGGCGTTTGTCAGCATGACCGGATTCAAGGTTGATGGACCGAACGGCAAGATGTCGTTCGCTCCGAAGAAATCTGGCAAGTTCAGGTGCGGATTTATTAACGAACGGGGTTGGGGAACGTACGACCGTTCATCTTCGGGCGTCGAAACGGTTACGTACACTCACACGGTTTAATCATGAATGCACTTATTACTGCGTTAGCAATTGGTTTTCAGAAACCGAAATATACTCCGGAGCAAATCGAATCGAGCCTACTTTCCACTCTGGATAAGTATTTCTGGGATGCGAAGCACAGACGCTGGCGCGAAATGGTCGGGAAGGACGATCAGGTATTTCTGTGGGGTTATTCAGTGTTGCTTTCGACTTTTGCTATTGGCGCTAAAGT
>JAYVXG010000221.1:0-2035 GCA_043785475.1 Armatimonadota bacterium | reverse complement strand
TGCAAAATGGAATACCTCGGGAATCAAGCATTGGGATTCTTCAGGATAGCATGAAAATGGGCCGAGAGACCAGGTCTAAACCGAATGCGTGTTTCGTCCAAAAGTAACACGGAGGCGGATGAGGGGTCACGAAAGAACAAACTTTTTGAATTTGACTCGGGTGAACATCCCTAGCAACATGAGGAACACGAACTTGCCGTTGAAACGCCGAATTTAGGACTACTGACCCGGTCAAAACCTTTTGCCTTATCCGTCCGTACTACATCGTAGAGGCAAATTAAATGTCAGAAGGAACCAAGAATTTTCTCAAGTTGTTCGGCGTGCTCGTCGCCCTTTTCATCGCATACAAAATTGCGATGGTCATTTTCCACTTCGCGTTAGGCATCGCAGTTCCCGTCTTGATCATCGGCGGAATCGGATACGGCATCTACCGATACAGCGGGGGAAAACCACTCATGGGCGGGCGAAAAACCCTGCCGTGAGGCTAGAACTGTAAAAATTTGAGACGAAGCTCCTTTGCAAAGGTTGGGAAGGAGGCACGCTGGTTAGTCCTAAACCTGGATTATCGATGACCGGCGTGACAGAGGGACGAAGTTCCCAAGGGATGATCATTCACTAACCATCCCAAAACAAAACTCCGAATCTGGTCAAAACCCTCTGCTCAACTCACCCCCAAAAGACCGATCCTTAACCCAGTTCTGCGGTAACTTATTCGTTGGCAAAGTTATGAATTCAAAGAATGTGTTGGTGGTTGGTGGTGCCGGTTACATCGGTAGCCACACCTGTAAAGAGCTGAAAAGTAACGGCTTCAACCCCGTCGTCCTCGACAACCTTTCCGAAGGGCACGACTGGGCGGCGAAATTCGGACCGCTTGAGCGAGGCGACGCCGGTGACTACAATTTCGTGACCGCCACAATTCGAAAACACAGTATTTCCAGCGTCCTCCACTTCGCCGCCAATGCCTACGTCGGAGAATCGGTCACAAACCCACGGAAATACATCCGCAACAACGTCACCGCTATGGACCAACTTCTGGGAGCCTGCATCGACACCGGAGTCGCCAAAATCATCTTTTCCAGTAGCTGCGCCACCTACGGAGTGCCGCAATACATCCCCCTCGACGAGCAACACCCGCAAAACCCGATCTCGCCCTACGGCGACACCAAGTTCATGGGTGAGCGAATCCTCCACTGGTACTCCCGAGCCTACAATCTCCGCTATGTCGCCCTGAGATATTTCAATGCCTCGGGAGCCGACCCCGAAGGAGAGATTGGAGAAGTCCACAACCCCGAGTCGCACCTCATCCCGCTCATCCTCCAGGCGATTCTTGGCAAAAGACCCCACATCGGGGTCTTCGGAACCGATTACGACACCTCCGATGGCACCGCTGTTCGCGACTACGTCCATGTGAAAGACCTCGCCGATGGGCACGTAAAAGCCCTCCAATACCTGATCGACGGCAAAGAAAGCGCCAAGGTCAACCTCGGCTCGGGCCATGGCTACTCGGTAAAAGAAGTTATTGAAATGGCCGCCAAGGTCACCGAGCGAGAAGTCCCAACAAAATACGAAGCAAGAAGACCCGGAGACCCGCCATCTCTTTACGCCGACCCCGCGCTCGCAAACCAACTCCTTAACTGGACCCCCAAATACAGCGACCTCGAAACCATAATCCGCACCGCCTGGGCGTGGGAACAAAAACGGGAATCCCTTAAAGTCTAATGCGAATTATCATCGTCAATGACAACGCGGTAGTCAGCGGAGGAGCGACCAAGTGCGCACTCCTCAGTGCCGAGCACCTCGCCAACGCGGGCCACGAGGTCCACTTTCTCACCGGCTTCACCGAAGTCGATCCGTACTTCGCCAGCCGTCGAAACATCCACTTTCACACCGTCGGTGAGACCAAAGAGAAGATGGATATCCCCCGGCTGATCCAGATGTCGTACTCGCGACCAGCCTACGAAAAGCTCCAACAAATTCTCGAACTCGGCGACGCCAAGAACACCATCGTCCACACTCACCTGTGGAAAACCGGAAT
>JAYVXG010000220.1:0-6865 GCA_043785475.1 Armatimonadota bacterium | reverse complement strand
ATTGATTTCGCAAGTACAACATTTGTTTTCCCTTTGAATAATGCCAAGGCAGACGACGTGGCAACTTTGCTCCGCAACACGTTTGGAACCCGACAAGGTTTGAACGGTGGCGGCAATAATAGAAACCAAAACCAAGGTCAGCAAAGGCAAACAGTCAATACGACGGGCGGCGCGAACGGAAACCGACTCGGAGGATTGCAAGAGAACCCGAACGATCCGAACAATTTGTATATGCAGATGCAGAATCCAAATGGCGTTGATGGAGAGTTGTTAACCAGTATTTCCGCACAAGGTGGTGGATTTGGACAATTTGGCGGAGGAGGCGGAGGACAGTTCCGAGGTGGACAAGGTGGCACACAGCAAAACCAGACTCCCGTTGGCCGAAACGCCGATGGAAAACTGACTCCGGTTCAAGACTTGACCGGCCAAGTTACGGCGATTCCGGATCCAAATACGAACTCGATTATCATCGTTGCGAATCCAGACTATGCCGCTCTGATCAAGAGCATCCTGGCTCAGCTCGACAAGATTCCTGAGCAGGTCATGATTGAGACGATCATAGTAGAAGCCAACTTGGACAACACAGAAAAGCTCGGCATTGAGTGGAACTACTTGGATAAGGGCGCTCTCGGGGTTTCGGGACAAAATGGCAACGTAGGCTCTAATTTTGGAATCAATAGCACGACGAACCCACCGCAAGGCTTCAAATATACAATCGGTGGGAAGAACCTCACCGTGTTTCTGAACGCGATCAAGACGGACAGTAAGTTCAGCATTTTGTCTACGCCGAGAATCTTTACCTCGAACAACGTTCAAGGCCAGATCAACATCAGCCAGAGCCTTCCGTACATCACGAGTAGCCGGACTGACACCAGTGGGGCCCTGACTTACAACTATTCAAATGTCGATGTCGGAATCGTTTTGACCGTTACGCCTCGAATCACGGCAAATGGCTATGTCACGATGGACATCAACCAGACGGCGAACGATTTGCAGGGCTACACGACCTTCAATGCACCGATCGTTAATAAGCGGGAAGCGAATACGATTGTCAGCGTGAAGAACGGGGAGACGATCATTCTCGGTGGAATCATTAGAAACAGTGTGATTGCAACCACCAATAAGGTGCCGATCCTTGGCGATATTCCCATTCTCGGAAACCTATTCAAGAGTAATTCGAAGGAGAAGCACAAGACTGAGCTGATGATCTTGCTGAGACCTCGAATTGTCAAGGACGAGGGCGAAGCTCGTCAGTTGCGACTGGATGAAACCCCGGAACTTTCGAAGGAAACCCAGAATCAATTGGGCAAGGTTATTCCGCCAGAAAGCACCAAGACAGAAGTTAAAGATAAGAAGAACGGAGGAAATTAAATGAAGAAATTAATACTAGGAATGGCAATCCTTGCGATTGCAGTTATGTCACAGGCACAGCGCGGGTTTGGCGGCGGAATGATGGGCGGCGGATCTGCCGCTCTACTGGGCCGAGAAGATGTCAAAACAAACCTCAAATTGACCGACGAGCAAAAAGATAAGCTCGCTGCTCTTATGCCGACGGGTGACCGTGAGGCAATGATGGCCATGTTCCAAGAGATCATGAAGGAAGCTGGAGTTGCTGATTTCCAAGAAATGCAGACTGCTGAAGGTCAAAAGAAAATGGCACCAGTAATGGCTAAACGAGCCATTGAGATGAAGAAGAAGATGGACGCCATCCTTACCCCGGAGCAGAACAAGCGCCTGGCCGAGATCAATGTTCAATTCTACGGTAATCGGGTCGCGACTCAACCTGATGTTGCGAAAGTCCTTGGTCTGACTGAAGATCAAACCAAGGGAATAGCTGATTTGAACAAGAAACAAGGCGAAGCGATGCGGGGACTTTTCCAAAAAGTTCGCGACGGTGAATTAACCATGGAAGACGTCGCTGACAAGCGAAAGAAGAATGATGAAATTCTCAATTCTGAGATCGGAAAACTTTTGACCGACAAGCAGAAAGCCCAGCTCGTAGAAATGGCGGGCACGAAGAAGTTCGAAAGAAAAGACGAGAACTAAAACAGTTAGTCGTAAAACCAAAACGCCCAAGGAAATTCCTTGGGCGATTTAGTTTTTGGGCGCAATATTTTTTCGGTTAATAACCAAACGTTAGGTTAACGGATACACGATTTGCTGATTGTGGCGCCATAAATGTGACACGCTCACTGAAATCGATTCCGGGAATGTCGGTCGGTCCTCCTTCACAGCAAGCCTCGATAATTCCGCAGAACTCGCACCTCATGTGCGACCGCTCCGGTCGAGTCGGCATCCCACACTTGGGACATCGATAATCGCAGTTGTTTGCGCTATCCATACCATCTATGACGACGGAATACAAAAATTGTTGCTTTAAGGTTCGATTAACGATGCGGCCTAGGTATTTCGCTCCGCTCCTTTGACTGCATCGATGCGACCGGTGTGCACATCATACATGAACCCTCGAACCGGAATATTTGACGGCACCAGTGGATGGTCGGCGATTCTTTTCACGTCTTCGATCACGCTCTCTAGAGGATCGCCAATGGTTAGGAAGTTAATGTATCGGCCTTCGGTTGAACCGGGACCCGTGCCTACGTCCTTGAAGCCTTCAGGGGTAAGGGCGGCGGTTTCAAGACTACTTTCCAGCAATCCAGACATTACATCATTGGTGAAGAATTGCATGCCACAGTTGGTGTGGTGGATCACGAAGAACTCTTTGGTACCCAACAATTTGTAGCTGATGATTAGGCTGCGAATGGCATCGTCGCTTGCTCTGCCCCCGGCATTTCGGATGACGTGAGCGTCACCTTCGGAAAGGCCGGCGAACTTGGCTGGATCGAGCCGAGCATCCATACAGGTTAAGATCGCGAACCGTCGGGCAGGAGGAAGGGCAAGAGTTGCCCGATCTCCAAACTCCGTTACGTAAGCTGCGTTGGCGTCGAGGATTTCTGGTAACACGGTTGTGCTCATGAGTGTTTCTACGGCACAGGCCGTCCACCGTCACCAAATCAGAGGATAAGGGCAGTGCATGAAACGAAACTTTTGTGAATCCGGATTTCTGGCAATGAAAGTGTGGGAGGGCAAATTCCAGAGTTCAAACCTTTTTCTTTTTCTTCTTCTTTTTGTAGCTGGCGCCGGCTGGAGCTTGCCTAACCGGCTCGGGCTTCTGTTTATCCATCACCCACGTCACCAAGGCGAAGCCCAAGGCGATCACAATGATCAGGGCTGCGACCGGACCTGCGACAATGAGGGCTGCTTGAAGAGACGTGACTTTCGGGTCTCTCGGCTTCATGACGATCGCAATAACGATCATCAGCGGGAAGTAGAGGGCGGCGAATAGCCCGGCGAATGTTTTAAGATATTTCAATTTTTGCCTTACCCATCTTCCCTTTCAGGTACCCGATCACCATGGCGATATCGGTCGGTCTTACGCCGGGGATCCTGGACGCCTGGCCGATCGTCGTTGGGCGAATTCGGCCCAGCTTCTCCTTGCTCTCGTAACTGAGGCCAGCCATGGCTTCGTAATTCCAGTCGGTAGGGATTTTCATGTCGTCGAGCTTTAGGGCGTTATCTACCAATCGCTGTTGCTGGACGATGTAGCCCGCGTACATGGCCTTCAAGCCAATCTGCTCGCGCGCATCGCCGTCTTCTGGCAAATCGAGTTCGATCCCTATGGTCTGGGCAACGCGTTCGATGATATCGAGGGTCACGTCGGGGCGGCGCATCATATCAAACAGTGACGTGCGGTTCTTAGATGGTTGAATTCCAAATGACTCCAAGTCAGCATCGTGGGCGGGAGAAACATAGCTGGTCTCCAACGAGGTGAGACCTCGGGTGATAGCTTCTTGCTTCGCTTCAAACCGTACCCAACGGTCGTCCTTGACGAGTCCGACTTCCCTACCCATTGGGGTCAGCCGCTCGTCGGCATTGTCGTGCCGCAACAGCAAGCGATGCTCGGCTCGTGCGGTCAACATACGATACGGGTCTTCGACGCCCTTTGTCGTCAAATCATCGACCATGACGCCGATAAAGGAGTTGGTACGTGGGAACGGCATCGGTTCATCATCCCGAGCGTAGCGGGCGGCATTGATTCCGGCGACGATGCCTTGCCCGGCGGCCTCTTCGTAGCCGCTTGTGCCGTTTAGTTGTCCGGCGAGGAACATGCCGGGGACAAATTTGGACATCAGCTCGGGGGTGAGCTGCAGAGGGTCGGCCATGTCGTACTCGACGGCGTAGCCGGGGCGCAGAAGCTCGACATTTTCAAGGCCCTTGATCGTCTTGAGGAGCTCGATTTGAACCCAAGCGGGGAGCGAGGTTGAGACCCCTTGCACGTAGACTTCTTGCCCGGTCCACGTCTCTTGCTCAAGGAATACGGGATGGGAATCCTTCTCGGAGAACTTGACGATTTTGTCTTCAATGCTCGGACAGTAGCGGGGTCCCACCCCGGCGATTTGCCCCGAATACATCGCCGACTCGTTGAGATTGGCGTTGATAACGTCGTGGGTTTGCTGGTTGGTGTGGGTCTGCCAGCACGGCAACAGGTCGTTGGCCGGGTGGAAGTTGTCGTGAAGGAACGACATCGGTCCGGCTTCGAGCTCGCTTTCCATTTCGAGAGTCTTGGAGAAGTCGATTGAGTTTAGGGCGACTCGCGGAGTCGTGCCGGTTTTGAACCTTCGGAGGCGGATGCCGAAACCTGCGAGGCAGCCGGATAGGCCGAGGGAGGCTTCGTCACCGTGCCGAGCGGCGACGGTTTGCTTCTTGCCTTCGTGGCAGAGGCCATTAAGGAATGTTCCTGTGGTGAGGACGACCGAGCGGGCGTGGATGGCGGTGCCATCGATGAGTTCGACGCCGGTGACTCCGTAGGAATTTGAAAGCACGCGCTCCACACTCGCTTGAATGGGGGTCAGGTTGGGCTGATTGCCCAGGGTTTGCTGCATCAAGACAGGATATAGGTCCTTGCAGACATGGGCACGGAGGGTTTGGACGGCGGGACCACGTCCAGTGCCGACCCGGCGAATATGAGTCATGGCGTAGTCAGTGGTGACCGCCATTTGTCCACCGAGAGCGTCGACTTCTCGGGCCATGTGCCCCTTTGCGGGACCGCCAATCGAACAGTTACACGGGAGGTGCCCGATTCGGTCGAGGCGCATAGTGATGCACGCAGTCGAGAGACCCATTCGGGCGCAGGCGAGGGCGGCTTCGATTCCGGCGTGGCCGGCCCCAACGACGATGACGTCGAATCTATTCATGCCACCTCTTGGCGAGGGTTTTCGCCATTGATTCGAGCATGGCTTCGTCGGAGGCGTCGAAGGCACCGACGGTGTGGCCGTCGATGTCGATCTGGCCGAGTATTTCGTGTGTTGGGCTGAAGATGAGGACCACGAGTTCGGCCCTGGTTTCGAGGGAGCAGGCTAGGTAGTTGGATAGCTCTCGCACATCGGCGATGACTTGGTTCTTGCCTTCGGCGACGGCGGTACCGCAGACTCCGACGCCGACCGCAATTCGGGTGTGGTCGGTGATGGCCCCAACGTACTCATCGAGGATCAGGGTGTCGCCTTCAAGGCGATAGATGCCGGACCAGTTGTAGGTATCGAGCGAGTCGAGCTGTTCCATCGCGAATTGACGCAGAGGAGCGCCGGCCAACGGGGATGCGTTGACGGCTTCGAGGATGCGCGAAGAATCAGCTTGGGAAACCACTCATTCTATTTTGGCATTTAATCGCCATGGGGCGCGGGGTTTAGGTGAATGGCCGACAGGCTAACCGTAGAGCTGATCATCCGACGGGAACAGGTTTCCCGCCACGAGCGTCGGTCAAGGTGGAAGGATTCGCGCTCCAACCCGGCTGGTCCGTAATCGTTGGGCGGCTCATCTCTTGGCTCATCGCGTGATGGTGAGTTAACGGTGAAATGAAACCAATTGCAGCGAGATAAATCTCGCAATTCAAAGCGCTGACAAGTCAGACGCACTCCACAAAAACTTAACGGCGCCGGTTCGAGCCGCGCCATACCTTGATAAAGATGAAGTAGAACACAATGGCGACCACGAGGAACGCGTACGAGTACACGTGGGTCATGAGCGCGACCTCGTTTGGAGTTGGGCGGAGAGAGCCGTCGAGGGGGTCCTTCCACGGCTGGCGGAGGTTGAGCCAAACCAGGAGCAGGGTGAACGCCTCGTAGCCAACGAGCCAAAGGAACATTCGGAAATTAATCATGGGTTAGACCGTTTGTAGAGTTTGCCCGATTTTGGGTGAGGAGTGTGTGTTTCATCCTCCCAAACAGGGGGTCTATAGGGAGGATGAAGGCTCACGCATACCGAGGGTCTTTCTTGCACAGCACCAAGAAGTCGCACTCCTGGCACAACATCTTCACCGCCGGCGAATGGTCATCGATGGTCGTAGCCAATACCTGCTCGCCGAGCACCCGAATATCCGCCTCAAACGCCTGCAACTCCTCATCGCTCATCGCCGCCGAGGCCTTCATCTTCGCCCGTAGAGCGTGGATGGTCGCCTTTACCGGAACCCCCGGAAAGTTCTTGCGGATCAGCAGTTGATAGCAAGCCATCGCGAGGTCACTCTTGACGTCGTCTTCGGTAACTCTCGACCGCCCCGATTTATAATCCACTACTTCTAAGGTTCCGTCCGGATGCTGGTCGATCCGGTCCACTCGGCCGATCAGCACAAACGGCCCGAGGTCGCACTTCAGGAACTTCTCGACCGCCACGGTGCGAACCCCCGGCTCGCGCTTGAGCTCCTCTTCAATCGTATTCTGGACGATCTCTCGTCCCTCGCCAAAAGCTTCTTGCATCTCTTCGGGGCTGGCATACCCGGCCTCCAGCCAGCTCTCCTCGTACACCTTCAGGG
>JAYVXG010000219.1:0-2038 GCA_043785475.1 Armatimonadota bacterium | reverse complement strand
AAATTTGGATGTCACCAACCGAAAGAAAACGGCCGCTGATTTGCGACAACTTGCCGCCGACCTGTCTGATGCACACCAACGGAAGGACGAATTTCTGGCGACCTTGGCCCACGAACTGCGCAACCCGCTAGCTCCCATCCGCAATGGCCTGGACTTAATGAAGGCGCAGGGACTGGATGGAAGTACCGAAATGGTCCATTCTATGATGGAACGGCAACTCCTTCAGATGGTGCGCTTGGTCGATGACCTGATGGACGTGAGCCGTATCAGCCGAGGCAAAATTGACCTCCGCAACGAACGAATTCCATTGTCGACAGTTCTGAACAGTGCCATAGAAACAAGTCGTCCGCTGATCGACCAGATGGGGCACGAACTCTTTGTCGCGCTCCCCGAGGAACCGATAATTCTTCTTGCCGACATGACTAGACTCGCCCAGGTGTTTTTGAACCTGTTGAATAATGCCGCCAAATACAGCGAACAGGGTGGCAACATTTGGCTGAGCGTCGAACAGCAAGGGAGCGAAGCAGTCGTGACGATAAAGGATATCGGAATCGGCATTGCCTCCCATCAGTTGCCTCGCATTTTCGATATGTTCACGCAGGTAGATCGGTCATTAGAGAAATCGCAAAGCGGTCTCGGAATTGGCCTGACCCTTGTGAAACGATTGGTTGAGATGCACGGCGGGACCGTTGAGGCACGAAGCGAGGGGCTGGGCAAGGGGTGCGAGTTTATCGTGCGGTTGCCGATTGCGATCGAGGTGTCGGAATCACAGGAGTTGCTCACGGAACAAAAGCAACTGTCAGCATTGTCACTCCGTATCCTCATAGTGGATGACAATCGAGATCTTGCCCACCTTCTGTCGTTACTGTTGGAGACAGCCGGAAACGAGATACGCGTCGCCCATGACGGACAAGCGGGCGTGGAATTGGCAGAAGAGTTCCGACCTGACGTTGTCGTGCTTGATATCGGTTTGCCGGTATTAAATGGGTACGAAGCGTGCCGTCGCATTCGCGAACAACCATGGGGCAAAAACATTGTCCTGATCGCCTCAACCGGATGGGGAGGAGACGAATACCGCCGCCAGTCCCTGGCAGCCGGATTCGACCACCACATGGTCAAGCCGGTAGACGCACATGTCTTGCTGAAAGTCCTTGTGGGAGTCCAGGCAGCCAATGCAGAAGTCTAAGCTGGCAAGTAAATACGGGTTCTTACATTTGTTTTGAGCGTTGAGACCCAAGAAGCAACTGTGATTTCTGGCGATTTTACGTTTCTCTCAGACGGTGACGGTTCGGTGGGTAAGTGTAGTCACTTTCGGGCATTTTCTCCCGTTTACAACGATATGGTTCTCATGAAAAGCTCCTCGCCTTAGTAGTAACCGCCGCGCTTGCTCATGTAGATCAGCATGGACGAAACGGCGCCAGGGTCGGGCATTCCCTTTGATCCAGAACTGAAGATTGAGTAGGCAACCCGACCCTTGGCGTCAACCAAGACTAGCCCTGGTTCGGCATACTCGCCCGCCATCCGATTTTTGTTAATGTACGCCCCAAAGCTCTTCGACACTTCCACCCCTGGGTCGCTGAGCAACGGAAACTTGATGCAAAACTGGGTCGCAAATTCTAAAAGGTCGGCTTGCGAAGCCGCGCTGATCGCCACCATTCCAAAACCCAAATCGTTGACGCTTCGGCTAAAATCCTGCCAAGCCCCAAGCGATTTTCGCGTCGTTGGACAAAAAGGCCCACGAACAAAGAGGAGCACGACCGGTTTTCCGACGAAGCTCTCAAGTGCATGCTCGACGCCATCTTGGTCTAAAAGTGCGAACGTCGTCGCTGGTTCCCCATTTTGAATCATGACTCCAGTCTACGGATTCTTGCCTAGACTCGACTAGATTTGCGAGAGAAGAGCACTGCTCCCTACAGTTTAATCGTTCATATTGAGATCCTACATACAATTTTGCGACGCCATTAGGTTCGAATTGTTTCATTTTTGCCTTTAGTACAACTAACTGGCATTGTCAATCGTCTCTGTTTGTAGGATGTCA
>JAYVXG010000218.1:0-2040 GCA_043785475.1 Armatimonadota bacterium | reverse complement strand
TTGGTACGTGGACCTCGCCGGGTGACCCTGGTGGCGAGAAAGGCCGATTGAACCCGTCGTGGTGGCAGGATTATATGAACCAGCATGGGTTCTTGAAGGCTTGGCGAATCAACGATACAGGCACCTACGTCGACGGCGACAAACTGTCGGACGTGAAAGTTGGCGACCTAAACGTCCATCCTTGGCAGGCAACCCGGGTTCGGTTTGGAATAAAAAGTGATGCGAAAAATAGTGGTGGATTTACGCTATTCGGAAAGGGATTCGGCTCGTTCGAGCAAGACTTGGTGCTGCGCATCCATCACTCAAGCAAGGGCGGAGATCTGCCGGACAATGTGAAACAAGGGAAGTAGCCAAGAAGAAGCGAGGGAAGCGCAAGAAGCGTGGAGAAAATGAGGCTAACTTCGACGAGAAATGAAGGTGGAGGCTATCGCATGGAACTCGATCAACGGGTGCTGGTTCATCGAGATAGTCTGGCAGACGGTTTGACATTTGATGTGAACGGGTTTGGCCCGTACTACGTTTCACTCAACGAAACCTCGTTTCTTTCCGTGGAGACTTACCGACTGCTCGATGCTGACCGGAACGTTGTCGCTCAACTTGAACGTCCAGCTGTTATCTTGAACTCATACCGAAGCCATCTAGAGTACGGAGGTAAGCGGTTCAAACTGCGGGGCAAGGGAAATCCTGTTGTCGCATTGGGACGATTTAAAGTAGGCATTGCAGAACTAGACCTATGGTTTGACCTCCGTTGGAGCATGATGTCAACTGAAATCAATTGCGAGCCTAGGAATGCCGATCATAAATTGGTTGCGGTAGCTGTGCTTCTGCAATTCATGTTGATCAAGAATTGGAATCAGCAATAGTCAATCCTAATCAATAATGCTTATTCTCATTTGGCTATGAAGTAGCGTATAATCCGATAACCGCCGCGAGGTGGTTTAAGATGATCGAAGTCGTTCATGTTCACAGCCGCTCTTGCTATCCATCTGTTTTCCATGGGGTTGCCCGTGCAACGAACTGACGAGGGATCCATCTTCCCCGGAGACGGCTCTTACGCCATCAACTCCGAACACACCCACGATCCGTGCATAGTTGAACTTGATGGCCGAACGTTCTGCTTCAGCACTGGCAATGGCGGCAGCATGAAGTCGACCAAGGACTTCAAAACCTGGGACATTCATGGACCGATCATGAAGACTCCGCCTGATTGGCTCAAGACCATGATCCCCGAGCATCGCTCGATCTGGGCACCTGATGGAGTCAAAGTCGGCAAGAAAATTCGGATCTACTACTGCGCGAGTCGATATTTTGGTGGCAACGATTCCGCGATTGGTTTCCAAGAAAACGACCATTTCGACGCCAACAAACCCAACGAAGGTTGGACCGACCACGGCATGGTGATCGAGAGTTCCAAAACAAAAGGAAACCACTACAACTGCATCGACCCCGATGTCCAGATCGACCAAACGGGCCGTCACTGGATGTTCTTCGGCTCCTATTATTCCGGTATCTACGTTGTCGAACTCGACCCCGAAACGGGCAAACTCAAGCCCGGCAAAGAGCCTGTATCGGTCGCCTGGAATAAAGGCTCTAAAGAGAATGCGCTTGAAGGCGCGGCCGGCTGTTATCGCGATGGCTATTACTACCTGTGGGTTTCCTACGGACTCGCCGCACAGGGCGTAAGGAGCACCTATCAGGTCATGGTTGGTCGATCAAAAACTCCTGATGGTCCATTCCTCGACATGAAGGGCACGCCGATGACCGAGGGCGGCCATGTGAATATCCTCAAGACGTCGCCCCCAATGTTTTCACCCGGACATAACGAAGTCATGCACCATAGCGATGGCCGCTGGATGATGAGCTACCACTTTTACGATGGGCGAAAGTTCTGGACGGGCGACAAGTGGGGCATGCCGAGACTCCAAGTGCGAGAAGTTCTGTGGTCACCGGACGGGTGGCCCCTACCTGGGCTACCCGTGGAGTTCACCAATCAAGTCAAGCTCAAAGACCACAAATCTCTGGCCGGAAAGTGGCTCCACC
>JAYVXG010000217.1:0-6888 GCA_043785475.1 Armatimonadota bacterium | reverse complement strand
CCGAAATCGGGCACTCCGTTTTTGGTGGAATCAAAGAAAGGTCGGTCCCATTTTTGGTCCCACTTGTCGACCGTGAGCAAGGACTTTGTTCCTCCTCCTCCGCCTTGCCCATTGTCGCCGTGGCATTTCGCGCAAGTCTCTTTATAAAGCTGCGTGACGTTAACGCCGGATCGCTTTACCTTCGTGCTTCGCTGAAAGGTCTTCGTCTGGCCCGGAGTTTGGGCCTTAGTTGCGACAATCGACGTGCAAGAAATGGCCGTCGCAAAACTTATGAAGGCGTAAAGTGGGCGGATCACTGCGGAATTTTACCTACGCCCTTGTCCCCTGGTACCAATTTATCAAGTTTCGCCAATTCGACGTCAAGGAGCTTGGCGAGCTTGTTGAACACTTCATAGGACTGCTTGGTGGGCCGGAAACTGCCCCCAGAAACATTATTGAATACCCCTGCCAATTTGTCGTTGAGCCGAATTGGATAGTTTAGGGGATCTTGTCCACTTTTATTCTTGGTTTGGTAGATCGCTTCTTCAATTTCGGTGATGCTTTTCAGCCAAATTGGGTCCGCATTTGCGCCTTGGGTTTCGCGCCATTTTTTGATTTTCGTGAGCGCATCATGAGCTTGGTTGAGTTTTGCCGCAATCTGCATTTGAAATCGAAACTTCTCTTGAAGATCGGCGTCGGTTGCCGGTGAGCGAGGGTCTTTTAGCCAACGAAACGGGGTGGATAGCCTTTGCCCATCGGCGATCATGGTCAATTTGTATTCTCCTGGTGGAGCGGTGACCGGAGATGGTCCGCCGGCCCAAAGAATCATGCCTGGATTTGTCGTATAGGATTGATACCGAAGGAAAGTGTTCGTTTGTTGGAGACCTGCGCCTGTTGCGCCGGAGGCCGACTGAATTACTTTTCCGGCTCCATCGGACACTTCGAATTTGAGGTCCTTCACTGCGTTGGGCAGGTAGTAGTTAATGATCAGCCCTCCTTGCGGGTTCGCTCCAGCTTTGGGTCCGCCTCGGCCAGAGAAATTTACCGAAACTGCGTCTTTTGGTTTGAACAGGCGCAGACCAACCTTGGGGTCTGTTGTAATTTGTTGAAGAACGGATATGTCATCGAGAATCCAAAATCCGCGCCCGTGGGTAGCGATCACGAGATCATTATCTTTCCAGGCGATATCGTGAACGGGAGTGATGGGCAAGTTATTTTGCAGGCTCTGCCACTGTTTACCACCGTTAAAGCTGACGTACAATCCGGTTTCTGTTCCGGCATAAAGCAGACCTGGCTGCTTTTGATCTTCTCGAATCACCCGCAGGAACGCGGTCTTTGGAATTCCGGTTGTGATCGACGTCCAGGTCTTTCCGAAATCGGTGGTCTTGTACCCATAGGTGGTGTCGTCATCGTTGAGATGGTTGTCTACGGCGGCGTACGCAGTTCCCGCATCGAACGAGGATGCCTCGAGCATGCTCACCTTAGCGAACTTTGGCATTCCGGTTGGGGTTACGTTGGTCCATGTTTTCCCACCGTCTTGGGTGACGTTAATCAGTCCGTCATCACTTCCTGCCCAAAGCACTCCTTTGTGTTTGGGGGATTCTGCAAGAGTGAAAACAGTGCCAATGTACTCGATACTGGTGTTGTCTTTGGTGATGGGACCGCCGGAGGGTTTCATCATGGATTGGTCATTCCGGGTTAAATCCGGACTAATCTTTCGCCAACTTTGTCCCATGTCGGTGCTGGCCAAAACGAACTGGGAACAGGTGTAAAGCAGATTCGGATTGTGCGGTGAGAATACGATTGGGTACGTCCATTGGAAGCGGTAGTCGAGGTCTTCAGCTCCGTGTCCCATGGGGTTTTCGGGCCAAGGGTCAACCGACCGGGAGGTCTTGGTTCGATGGTTAAACCAGGAAAGGTCGCCACCATAGCTTCCGCCAAAAACGATTTCTGGTTGGTCGGGCTTTGCGGCGATATACCCGCTTTCGCCTCCGGCGGTACCGGTCCAGTCGTCCTTGGTAATTCCCGAGCCAAACGTTCGACTTGGCATTCGGATCGAACTGTTATCTTGTTGGGCACCGAGGATGTTATAAGGAAATTCGTTGTCGGTCGAGACGTGATAGATTTGCGCAGTCGGCATTTCGAGCGTGCTGAACGTCTGCCCTCCGTCGGTGGTGATGCAGGCTCCACCATCGTTCGCTTCGATCATCCGTTTCGGATCATCCGGCGAAATCCAGAGGTCGTGATTGTCACCGTGTGGTGGTCGGAGTCCGGCGAAGGTCTTTCCGCCATCGGTCGATTTTCCCCAGCCAACGTTGAGGACATGAACTGCATCTTTGTCCTTCGGGTCGGCAAAGATATGCGTGTAGTACCAGGCCCTTTGCCGCCAATTTCGGTCCTCGTTGGTCTTCTTCCAGGTCGCTCCGGCGTCCTCCGAAAGAAAGATGCCACCGTCGGTTGCTTCGATGTTCGCCCAGTATCGGTTTGGATCAACGGGCGAGATAGAGACGCCGATTTTCCCGAGCGTGCCCTTAGGCAGTCCTTCGTTGTGACCGATGTCTTTCCAATTTTCGCCACCATCCTCGGATTTGTATATCGTGCTATTCGGTCCACCAGAGTTTAGGGAGTAAGGGGTCCGCCATGCGTCCCAAATTGTTGCGAGTAATACTTTCGGGTTGGCTGTGCTTACGACGATGTCTACCGCTCCGGCTTGGTTGGTCGAGAACAAGACTTTCTTCCATGAAGCACCGCCGTCTTCGGACTTGAAGACACCGCGCTCGTCGTTCTTCCCGTATACGTGGCCAAGGGCAGCAACCCACACGATGTCTGGGTTAGTGGGATGCACGACGATATGGGAAATTGTCTGAGTTGATTTGAGGCCGATATGGGACCAGTTTTTCCCACCATCGCTGGACCTGTAGGCTCCGTCTCCGTGCGAAATATTTCCGCGAATGTCGCGCTCCCCGGTCCCGGCGTAGATTATGTCGGGGTTCGATGGCGCGATGGCGATCGCGCCAACCGAGCTAGAGCCTAAGAAGCCGTCGCCGACTGGTCTCCAAATTACTCCCGCGTCGGTTGTTTTCCAGATTCCGCCCCCGGTTGCTCCAAAAAAGTATTCGCTCGGACGTTGGACGGACCCACAGACGGCAAGTGAGCGTCCTCCGCGGTAGGGACCGACAAATCGCCACGGCATTGATTTGTAAAGATCGGCTGATTGGCTGACAGAAAAGCCAGCGGCAAACAGTAAGGAACCGACGAAGAAAAACTTCATGAATTGCATTGGTGTTGGAAGAATACCAACAAGACCTAGGCGGAAAGTTCCAATTAATGACCAGTGTTTTGAACTGAAATAAGTAAGGCGAGCGGTTCTCGTCTTTTCGGAATCAGCTGACGAATTAAGTACGGTTCCATTCCTATTTTTCGGCCAAGATACGGAAGGGTCTCTCGGTCAATTTGTTGTTTACCAGCCGAAAGAAGAATTCGATTCGTGATTGATTTTTTGTCCGGCCCCATGAGCTCAAGACCGTGAAAGTGTACGGTGTTGAGATCGAGGCACTCAATCTCCAACTTGGCGGGCTTCGAATGGGGAATCTTGCGGAATGAGACGGTGCCGGTATTCATGTAAAGGCGGACCGTGCCATCGGCCATCATTTCACGCTCGGACTTAACCTCTTCTCGGTGATAGACATGCACAAAACCGGTCACTTTGACCTTTGCTCCCGCCGGGACGGTTTCGATTGGCCAGAAACCTTTGAGGTCTTCGGAAAACGTCCAGGATGTGGGACCAGACGAGGTGATTTTGCCATCAGGGAAGATCAGAGAAAATTCGCCTTCCATTCGAATAACCTCATCTTTGTGCATAGGGCCGGAGGCGAATAGTCGGGCATAGACTTCGTTTTTCCCCGTCTTGAGGTTCTTTTGAACCTTGGCTTCGGCTTTCATGGTGAACCCGGAAGCTCGGAAGGTTTGTTGCTGAACGAGCGGCTGGTTGATGGGGTTTGGAGAGAAGCCGTGGGGATACCAAATACCAAGTGCTAACCCCAGAGTCGTCAGAGTTGCGATACCAAACCAGTAAATCTTTTGATTTCCCTTCATCGCCGCTATTGCTGTGTTATTTCTACTTGTATTGAACAACTGTTCCTTTTCCCGTCCACCAAGGCATGATTTTCAGGTCAAGCCTTTTTGATTGAATTAGTGGATCTTTCGCGACGGCCCGACTTATTTGATTGATATCCTTCGAAAAAAAGATGAAGATTCCGCGTCGATTCTCGTCGGTGAGAAACGGCCCTGCGGAGGCAAGAATTCCATCATTGGCCATCTTCGCGATGTTTGCCAAGTGGCCAGATTGAAGGATTTCCAATTTGGCAGCAGGATATTGTGGCGCATTTTTTGGTCTCTCAAGAATTCCGAACCATATTTTCTCGGCGTTGAGAAGGTCGGGTGCCTTTTTAAAAACGTTTTGGAATAGCCACGGGAGCACGTCAACTGAGAGAATGCCCGATTTCACATACGGATTAGCCATCATCCACTCTTTGGCTTGGTTTGAGTCCTTCGCGTTAAGCAAAACGAGCCCCGCGTAGCTCTCGTCTTCGATCGGGCCACCCATGATAGCCTTGCCTTCGTCTAACAATTGTTTCAGACTGTCGATGTGTCTTCGCTGGTAAACGGCATCCAAATTCTTCGTTAACGGGTTTCTACCGGGCACCTTCCGCAGGAAGACCATTTGCATCGTGACCATGTTATTTGGCGTTTGGGCGCGGGGTATTTCGGTGAAAAGACCAGCTAGTAAACCTATCATCAGTATTTGCTCTAGATTTATCTTGACCGATTGTCCGTTGCATGAGCAATCGCTATTGATTGTCCGAATTGATTTAAAGAGGGGTAAATAATGGCGTTTCGTCAAGAACTAAAGGATGAGGGGACTGAACTGTCGCGACTACGGTCATTGAGTGACGGCGTCTTTGCCATCGTTTTGACCTTCCTCATATTTCGGCTTGATATTGCCCAATTCATGTCCGCCGATAGCGATGGCGTACTTTGGTTTAAGATCAAATCTCAATCAAGTGCCTTGCTTGGCTACACTTTGAGTTTCTTCATTATTGCCAGTTTCTGGATGCTCCACCAACGGGTGTTCCGACACTTGAAGCGGTTCAACGGAACGTTGCTTTGGCAAAACATCATCTTCCTCTTTTTCGTTTCGATCCTTCCTTTAACCACATCGATCCATAGCGGAAACCAGGCTCTGCCCACTGCATGGGTCCTTTACGCCACCAATAACGCGGTTGCGGGTTTGAGTATGTTGGGGATTTGGTTGAAGAGTTGCCGGTCCGAAATGACGTGCGATGCAACCTCGAAGAACGTCGAGAATTTCTTTGTCTGGAGAATCGGAGCTATTCCGATTGTCTTCTTGATCAGTATTCCTTTGGCTTTCGAGAATGTGGTGTTGGCAACCTGGAGCCCAATCATGATCCCGATTTTGCTAGGGGCCGTTCACCTTGGATTTAGCTCGAAGCTTCGGCACCTAAAGCTGATCAATGGCTCCAAAAAGGCTCGCGAAGAAATGGCAAAAGTGGCTTAGGAAGTATCCTGTAGCGGTGGCAACGTTCACTATTCCTATCCGCTCCGACAAGCTTCAGATGTCGTTCGCCGTTACCAGTGAGTTATGCAACGTTCAGACTGAATTCCAGAACGTGACGATTTTAGACACCGAAGTGTTTGGCAAGGCGCTCTTGCTGGACGGGCACATCCAACTCACTGACTTTGACGAGGCGGCTTATCACGAATGTTTGGTACAGATCCCGGCTCAGAATCTGCCTCGCTTTGAACGGGCGTTGGTTATTGGCGGTGGTGATGGCGGAGCTATTCGCGAGTTGTGCAAGCACCCTTCGGTCACTCACATCGACATGGTGGAAATTGATCAGGGCGTCATCGACACATGAAAAGAGCACATGCCAAACCTGAGCAACGGGGCGTTTGATGATCCACGCCTTAGCCTGCACATCACGGACGCGTTCCACTTTGTGAAGGAGGCAACCGGTCCGTATGACCTGATCATCGTTGACTCGACCGATACGTACGAGGAGGAAGAGGGCGAGATTAGCGAGATGCTGTGGACTAAGGAATTTTATGCGGACATCGCTCGGTTGGCATCGCCGTTTGGGATTGTTGTTACCCAAGCCGACAATCATGTCTTTTGTCCGTATTCGTGTGAAGATGTTCTGGGCCTGTTCGGCAATGTGTTCAATCATCGCGGGTTTTACTTCGGGTTAGTACCGTCGTTTGGAGGTTACAGCGGATTTGTTTGGGGCAGCATGAACAACGAGGTCGGGCCGAATTTTGAGGCTCGGTTGAGTAAAGATTTTGTGTATTTGAACGAGATCACGTACCAATTGGCGTTTTCGGACTTGCAGTTTAGTTCGGGCGAGTAAAGAAAGTCAATTAACGCGAACCTTCAGCCCTCAAGAGTAATGGCTACCTTTCCTGCGGCTTGGCCCCAGGCTAAGTATGCTTTTGATCCTCCAGACCGTGTAAGGCAAACGCGGTTTCGATTTGGTTGGGCCGCGCCCTGGACCCTATTTCTGACGACCCTTACCGAATTTAACAATCGTCGTCTTCGCATTGGCTCCATGGATGTCGTAGCTCGTGACTTTGCCGTTCTTCCATGCGATGTCCACGGTGATGTTTCCGCGAGCTTTTAATCCTTTAACCGAGCCTTGTGATGCCCATTGGTCGGGGAGGGCGGGGAGCAGGGTCACTTCACCCGGTTTGCTTTGGAGGAGCATTTCCGCGATTGCGGCGGTCGCGCCAAAGTTTCCATCGATTTGAAAAGGAGGGTGGGCGTCGAAGAGATTCGAATACGTTCCGCCACCATTGGAGTAATTGTAGCCATCGACTCCGGTCGGCCTCAGC
>JAYVXG010000216.1:0-2043 GCA_043785475.1 Armatimonadota bacterium | reverse complement strand
CTTGTGTCCATCTCCAAAATGGGGATGGCAAGAGCGAACATCACCACTTCGGGGACGTCGCCGGAACTTTGCTTCGGGTCAGCCTGGAAGTATTTGTTAACGTCGTCTACTTGTACTATTCTGTGCAGCCAGTCGGCAAAGAGGTTTATCTGAAGGCAGTTGACAGATTTGTCGACTACGCCGAAATTCAAAGGTTAAAGCTCCTAGAATTGGCAGAAGCAAGTCCGGCGGGAAGACCAAAAACCCCGGCCGGCGAACTTGAGCGAAAAAAGCAACTTGCCGAATTTAAGTTGTGTGAGGATGCGTTCAGGGCAAAGTATTGTCCTCCCCGGCCAAGTAGAGACTGGACCCGAATGGTCACGCCGAAATTGGATGCTTTTGATAGGAATTTCAAAGACAGGCTCAAAGCTTCTATGGCCAGCTGCCCCTACTATATTGAATCTGGCTTGCTTGAATTCGGCCAGGCTGCTCTACCCTTACTAAACTCTCGCATTCATTCTGACGAATTCACATTGGGCGGGGTCCTTGGTCAGGATGAGCATGAGTCACGGCGCCGTCGGCTTGCTGAAGGTAGTTTTGCTCAGAGCCTCGCAAGTGACCTTAATAAAAACGTCTGGAGGATTCTAGCGCACCGGCTTGGCAGACTAGAAGACCTAATGTGCGAAGAGGAAAAGGTTGTGCACAATATACAGTTGAGGCAGAGTTCTGGTCCAACATAGCTTCTTTGCCGAAACGACCAACGAGTAATACCGAAGTTTGGTCAGCCACTTCATCGACGGGGTTATTTGTCGTGGCACTCAACTCCGACCCCTAGCTTGAACGGAGTGAGCCTGCGAGAAGCCAGTGTGGTTCGATTACTTAAGTTTGGTTATCCAATATCCAGAGATCTTCGCGACCAGTACCTCGACTTCCTTTTGTTGCTTTGCCCCGATTCCTCCAGCCAGTTTGAGGGCTTTTTTCAATGTGGATTCAGATTTCGCTAGAGCTGCATTTGCCTCCGAACTATCCTTCGCCATCTGACTAACGAGCTTAGCCCAGTCCGTGTAGCTATCGGTGCCACCAGAATGTTTGATCGGGTCTTCATGATATTCTTTGCCCGTCACCGATTTGTAGACATATTCTTCGAGGGCAATGCTTGTGTCAAGACTATCTATCCCCCACCCGAAGGAAGAAGCTCCGCCAACAGCGATAAGTACGACCTCAAACATCCTTCCGTTAAATTCGCGCAAAACTTGCCGAAGTTCAAGCCACCTTTTACGCTTAGTTTTTGGCATCTTTTTTAATATCGCATCGTTCAATTGACACGTTGCCTTGGTATAGAAGCCAGAGGCTTCAAATTGCTCCGACATTCCGGTTGCTTTCTTTGCATATGTCTGCTTCCACGCCACGAGTCCCATTCGAAGGACTTCGCGGTGAGTCTTCCCATACATTCTTTCATCGCTGACTTTCGCCAGTGAACTGGACACCGTAACCACCGCGCAGATCACTAACATCAACCTCGTCGAAATCATTTATGGATTGTAACTCAACCAGTGAGCCAACAGCTGGTCAAGGTCTACGGTCGCAATCCGCTCCACTGGGATAAGCCAGTGTCGCCTAAGCCGCGACTTCCCAGTCGGTTGCCGCCTTGTCTTCCTCAGTCAGTTCGAATTCCTCGTCCGAGTGCTCATCTGCTCGCCAGAAGCTGTCGCCAATCCAAGCCACCATTGATCCTGGATGCCACGACGGTCGTCGGGCTATGACGGGGGTATCGGCGTTCTCAATAATCGTCGTAACTTCTTGGTAAGTCATGATGGAATAGGACTCCAAAATCACCGCTCTCACCACAAGTTGGGGGACTTTTCTTCTTCTCTCTTAGGGATGAGAAAAGGGAGGAAGAAGCCGACTACTGGCCAAAAATAATGTACGTCGCCGACGCGGCGATCGAGAAGCCTTCGACCGGCTCGGAGATGGTTTGCGAGTAGGCACGGACTACTTGCCAGCCTGCATCGACTTCACAGGCCATGGCTTGCTCCATATCTGCCTCGTGAGTTTCTTGGTCAA
>JAYVXG010000215.1:0-6897 GCA_043785475.1 Armatimonadota bacterium | reverse complement strand
GCCTTTTACGGGAAAATCGGGGTGGGTTTTGGCAAATTCAGACCAAATGCCAACCGCGCATCTTGGATCGATCGTCCCGTCCTTCTTAATAGTGAATTGATCTGGGTGACCATCGTCGAAGGTCATCACGACTGGTGAGGCGCCGGGGGCGAGCTTCATGCGGTTTCCGACATATTCGGAAATCGTCACCGGGCGGAATCCCATTTTGTAAAGGATTTCCAAGTCCTTTTTGAACTTAGAGGGTGACCGGAACATCGCATTGGAGCCTTCACGGAAATGGTGATACATTACGACGAACACCTTACCGTCCGGGTTGGGTTTTCGTTCGGTTACCCGAACTGGCAAAGGAGTGCCGCCAAAGGTCAGGGGCAAATTATCGTGTTTCTGAGCGAGAACAGTTCCAACAACAAGATTTAGCAATTTAGTTGAACGTTCCTCCGATTCCCATTTTACAACGAAATCTTTGACGGTTAAGGGAAAATGGCCATCCTGGCCAATATTGCGCCCGCCAATCCGTTGGCTCTAATACGGACGGCTGTCCGAGCCTAAATGATTCAGGCCTGTCAGAAATGAACAGTGTCTGAAATCAATTTCTGCAAACTGCAATAAGTCGACCGACCGCTTTTTTACACTTCGAATGAAAAGCCGTCGTAACCGGGCTCGATTCCATACGGTTTCAGGGCCGTTGTCAACTCCTGTTGGGTGGCATCTCCGCCCGCGGCATGGTGAGTTGTATATACCTGTGCGTCCGAACTTAAAGCCCGAGATTGGCGTAGCCGACCCACAAGGTCTACGCACTGCTCAATATCCATGTGTCCCCCGTACGGAGTTTTGTGGAATCCGTCACTGCACTCAATTACCAAAGCATGAATTTCCCGCCCCGCTAGAAAGTCAAAAACTTCGTCCCGGTAGAATCCTGTGTCGGTTGCATACAAAAATCGCCTTCCGTCACGCTCGATAATGAAGTTGTGGCATTCTTCGTCTCCCTTATGGGTGGCACAAATTGGAGTTACGTAGTAGGCCTCGTGGACCACCGGAACATATTTTTTCAGTTCGATGAGATCAATTGGCCA
The DNA here is from genome assembly GCA_043785475.1 of Armatimonadota bacterium. Classification (GTDB taxonomy): domain Bacteria; phylum Armatimonadota; class Fimbriimonadia; order Fimbriimonadales; family Fimbriimonadaceae; genus Fimbriimonas. The sequence continues at coordinate 5,824 of JAYVXG010000215.1, read as the reverse complement.
CTCGGGGTATCGATGCCGAATGAGTTGGCAAACGATATCGTTACCGTAAATTGTGTATTCCAATTTTTCGCTCTCGACGAACGGGAACATGCCGTATTGGATTTCGCTGAGGCAGAGGTGGTCGTCGTCGCTGTGGGTGAAAAAGACGGCTGACCACTCGGTGGGATCAATCCCAAAACGATGAACTTGGCTGAGTGTGTCGGGGCCAAGATCAAGCTTGAGGACGGAGTCCACTAAGGCAGCAGACCGTGTTCGAAGGTCTTTGCCTCCATTTGCCCGAGCATATTTGCTAACCCGGTCGTTTCCGTAGAGCGCGGGAATCCCGTCCGCTCCACCAGTACCCATCAAAAGAACCTTCATTAAATTCGAAAATCTCTCAGACTCCACATATTAGCCCCTGGCAACGGCTTGATGCTATTTCCTTGCGAGCTGTAGGCAAATTCCGGTGCATTTTCTAGGACGCCCGTCGTGACCTTAGGGGACATCAGCGTGACGTTAGTTTTGTCGGATTCCTTCGCAAAATTCAGAGCGTTTGAAGGAAAATCGAGGCTCCTCACGCCGAATATTTGGCTCAAATCAACCTTCCAATAACTTCCAGACTCCGGATTCTTCGTGAAAATCTCGTTATCAACTTGAACGGTAACCTTGTTTGGGTCATCTGTCCTAGGACTAACGGCGTACCCGGCTTCGGATAGCTCTGCACAGATAACTTTGCCGGGCTTATCAACAAAATAGTTGAGCGGGAGAGGTCGAATGGTCGAAAGGTATGGCTCTTCAACCTTGGCGACTAGACAATAGTCCGAGGGGCGATATTTACCGGGCCGGGCCATTTCGCTTTGATAGGCTAGCGCAGCCGCATGGAGTTCGTGGTTCCCAACCACCGCATAGTCTCCATTAGTGATCGGGAATACGATGATCGGTTCTACATATAGCTGCGTGGACTCTAGCAGTCTCTGCTGGTGGTCCTTGGCGGCAGGGGGCACCGACATTGTGCCGCGCAAGTCGCTGATGGGCGAAACTGAGAGGGTAAACGAAAACCCATCAAGCATGACAACGGGCATCTTTTGGTCAAGTTCGAGGGAAACGATATCCTCGCGGACCCATTCGGCCCACAGTGCCGCCGATCGGGCGTACCGAACGAACGGCGATCGGTCGTCAGATTTCCGTTCCGGCTCCGAGAGCGCAGAAATTTGCGAGGCACCGCCGTCGCGAAAATTCCAAGGGCGATAAGATAGGAGCGACGACATTGGCCAAAGAGTACCTACCTATACGGGAGGCAAACTTTTTGATGATGGGCCGCTGTAATTTGCTAGCACCATTAGGTTTTCCGGCCTGTTAAAGTATTGGTGTGCCAGGGAATTGCGCATTATATATTGCCGAATGTGACCAATTGTCGAGTGAGATACTCAACAATCCGGGAATGGGACGCCTTCCGGTCATGTCAATGTCGAATGGCAGTGTCACTGCTGCATATCGGTGGCCCGATTTAGAGGTTGTCATTTCGCAGATGCCTTCAGATCTAGTCCGCGCAAATTTGAAGGGCTTTGAAGGGTTTATCCGAAATCACGTACTCAAGGGAAATGTTCCGCCATGGACTGAGGCGTTGATCAAGAGAATCCATCAGCAGAGACTTATCGTTGGAATAGTTGCTCATCCAGACTTCGATGCCCAGGGCCGTACAGAAGCAATTGTAGATTTGTTGTGTAACGAATGCAAAGCCATCATGTTTTGCGGTGGATATATTTCCGACTGGGATAGATCAGTACTATTGAGCCCAGACGGCACCCAGCAATGAGAGTTCTGGGCTGGATTTACTTCATTTTTCTGGTCGTTTCTTTGGTTTTTGCCGTAATCGAAGCTTGGAAACACCTCAATAAACCCAAGTGAACACGAGGACTTCGGGTGACGAGCGGGATGGCGACCCGCTAGTAGGGTAATTGTCAAATAACAACGCGAGCGGAATTGACCACCATCTCCTCGCCCTTTCTTCCAACTCGGTATCCTTACGCTATGGACTTCGAGCTTTCGCTTCGCCCCTATATCCTCGAAGTGAACGCTCGACTCGCCCAACTGCTCCCCCTCGAAACCGCTGAGCCGCCCTTGCTCCACCAGGCCATGCGATACAGCGCACTGGCCCCCGGCAAGCGTATTCGCCCCGTCCTTAGCCTTATTTGTGCGGGAGCAAATCGCCGAGACGCCCTCGATGCCGCTTGTGCCATCGAAATGATCCACTGCTTTTCGCTCATCCATGATGACCTTCCTGCCCTGGACAACGACAACTTGCGCCGTGGACTACCGACTTGCCATGTCAAATTTGGCGAGGCAATCGCGATTCTCGCCGGGGACGCCTTGTTTGCTCTCGCTTTCGAGACTCTAAGCCATCAGAAGTGCCCGCCCGAAATCACTGTCCAATGTCTTCAAATCTTGACCAACTCAGTTGGTTCGCAGGGATTGGTCGGCGGCGAAACCATTGATATTCTGAGCGAAGGCAAACCCGTCGACGCCGCCACGCTCGAACTGATTCACCGTCGAAAGACAGCTTCTCTTATCGCGGCATCCTGCGAAATTGGTGCCCTCTTCTCGACGGAAAACTCCCGAACAAAGCTGCGCGAGTACGGCGAGTGCGTTGGGTTAGCGTTCCAAATCGCCGACGATGTCCTTAACGAAACCGCCACCGCCGACCAACTGGGCAAGGCTGCCGGTAGCGACCGCGAGCGACAAAAGGCAACCTACCCCGCGGTCTACGGAATCGAAGCCAGCCGAGCCAAAGCCCTTGAGCTGGCCAAAACCGCCTCCCAATGTGTTCAAGGGATGGATAACGAAGCCCTCCTTCAAGGCATCGCCTGGTACACCGTCGAAAGATTGAACTAAGTGCGAAGTGAGGAGAGGCGGTAGGCTTATACCTCGACAATTAGGCCGTCGACAAATTCTTCTGCCAAAGCTGTTCAACTTTAATTCGACTGCTGTAGTGTCGAGGTTAGTAGATAGAATTTGAATTCGCTGAAGTCCTGAAGGCTAGGCTCCTCCTGGCTCCATTGCCAAGCCTCCTCTCTGCTTGACGGCTGAAGCCTGGTTTCTTTCTTTGCCTGGTCGCCTATCTTCCCACTTATCCCCAAAATGGAATCTTATCCCCATTTGCGAGGTTGAATAATATCAGGTGCGCCTTTTAAAGCGTCTCCACCGTCCTTACTCGCAGCAAGGGATTGTCGCGTGTAAATTGCCTGGACGGCAAAATCTGGAAAACAATGCGACCGGAAAATTTGTTTGAAAATCAAGCGACCATAAAAGTGATCGGAGTCGGCGGGGCTGGAAGCAACGCGGTCAACCGAATGATTCGTGAAGGCGTCATGGGCGTTCATTTCGTAGCGATGAACACCGATGCCCAGGCTCTCTCAACGAGTCTTGCCCCCAAGAAGATTCAGTTAGGCACGGACCTAACTCGAGGTCTTGGTGCGGGTGGAGACCCATCGGTGGGAGAACAGTCTGCTCGCGAAAGCGAAGAGATTATCCGTGAGGAGCTTGCTGACGTCGATATGGTCTTCATTACCGCGGGAATGGGCGGCGGAACTGGAACTGGAGCCGCGCCAATCGTCGCAAAGATCGCGAAAGAGATGGGCATCCTAACGGTTGGCGTTGTCACGAAGCCTTTCTTGTTCGAGGGCCCAAGGCGCGGGAAACTCGCGGCGGCTGGTGCTGAACTCCTTCGAGAACAAGTTGACACCCTTATCACGGTCCCCAATGACCGACTCCTCGATGTCGTCGAAAAGAAAACGACGATGCAACAAGCTTTTGCCGAAGCTGACGACGTACTGAGACAGGGCGTGCAAGGTATCTCTGATATCATTTTGCTACCCGGAATCATCAATGTCGACTTCGCCGACGTTCGGTCGGTGATGAGCAATGCGGGGGTCGCCCTCATGGGTCTTGGTCGTGCCGTGGGCGATCAGCGTGCAAAGCTCGCTGCACAAGCGGCCGCTAACTCTCCCTTGTTGGAGACGAACATCCAAGGAGCCAAAAAGCTCTTGGTCAACGTCACCGCGGGACCCGATTTCAGCATCGGCGAGGCCCACGAAGCGATGGAGTACATCCTTCAGTTCACCGACGCAGAGGATGCCGAAATCATCATGGGCCATGTCATGAAAGAAACCGCCGATGGGGAAGTTCAAATTACGCTGCTCGCGGCGGGGATGGACCTTGCCAACCGAACGGTTTCGGCTAAAATTGACCCGATGGTATTTGTTCAGCCAACCATCCCAGCAGAATATTCTCGGCAACGAACAATTTCTGAGCCTTTCCTGCCCGACACCTCGTCTCTACCTACAAGTTCAGTCGCTTACGAAGGGTCTCAAGCCCAACTCGTAGCGCCGCAACTCGAAGATATCGATCTGGACATACCGACATTTCTGCGTAGACAGAGACTCGGTGAGTAGTAAGACTTTATCATTCTCCAGCCACATAGGCCCCGACACCCTCGGGGCCATTTTTTTCTTATCACGCAAGGGTGTGATACTCATCTCGAAGCTAATTTGGCTGGCTATGGAGAGATCATGAAGAACGCAACAAAAACAAGGGTCGTTCTCGTCGGCCTCGCGGTAGGGATGATGGTCACAACCGCCCAAGCGGCACACGTTTCGCAATGGAACTTCAAAAACAACCTACTGGATAGTGCCCGAGCCCACGTCTTTTCCAGCGACTGGTGTTGGCCTGGCCGCACTCGTGAGAAAACGAACGAAGAAGCGTCCGTTGTAATTCGGTAAGGCGTCAAGCTCGTTTGCTTTTCGGCTCCAGAGGGTCCCGCCGTTGAACTGCGAGTATCGGTTGGAGCAGGGTAAGCACATTCGAGTCATGTTAGCCCATGCAGTTTGCGCTACAAAATTCCGACATTACTGCTACAATCCGCGACATACTGGTTTTATGTTTGGATATATGTTTGGATCGTCGTCGGATGCTCGAATGGTGGTTGAGGATGAGACGAAGTTAGATAAGCTTCGTATTCAGTCCCTCGAATTGACGTGTGCCGCAATGTGGTCGATCCTGAAGAATAAGGTCGGCACTACCGACGAAGATCTGGTTAACGCGATCCATGCGATTGACGAGAGAGACGGGGTTTCCGATGGAAGGATTTCTCAGGCCGCCCGAGTATGTCCACACTGTCACCGTAAAGCCCTCACCCGAAATCCTACGAAATGTTCATGGTGTGGAGGAGATTTGGCGCTACTTGGCACAGGGCAAGTACCACCCGCATTGTAATCTCTCGGAGAGTAAACTCGGGGCATGGCCCTCGCAGCTCTCGTAATACTTGCCCTCCATGGGCGGTCGCCCCAACGGGTCTCCTCCCTTACGGGCAATATCGAAAAGATAGACGGGTTTGAGTCGAAGGCGCTGAAGAACAAGCGGAATATCGCCATCTATTTGCCGCCTTCGTATAAGAAAGAAACCACTCGAAGATTTCCCGTAATATACATGCACGACGGGCAGAATGTATTCGACGGCATGACTAGCTATATCCCAAATCAGGAGTGGCGAGCCGACGAAGCTGCGGAGTCGCTGATTAACGCTGACCTTATTGAGCCGCTTATCATTGTCGCGATCGATAACGGCGGCACGGAGCGCGGAAATGAGTACCTGCCCAACAAGATCAAGATGGGCAACAACGAGTTTGGCGGAAAGGCCGACCAGTACGGCAAGGTGCTCATCGACGAGGTCATGCCGATGGTCAACAAGCGCTACCGAACCAAAACTGGACCGGAAAACACCGGACTCATTGGTTCGTCGTTGGGTGGATACGTGACAAGCTACTTTGGAATCCAGCATCCCGAAATCT
>JAYVXG010000214.1:0-6904 GCA_043785475.1 Armatimonadota bacterium | reverse complement strand
TCCACCAAGCCGACTTTACCAATGTCGAAGAAATCACCCTCACGCCCGATGGCGTCATCGAAGCCGGAAACCGAAGAGGAAAGTGGGAAGTCAAAGGGGACATCCTTACAATGAAATGGCCGAAGATAGAAGATGAAAAGGACTTCTGGATCGACCAACTCCAACTCTCATACATAGGCAATTATTATGTCGGCCGCAACCAATCGGGCTTAGTCATTCGTGGGATTCGGAGCGAACTGAAGTGAGCACGAAGGCGTCGCTGATTCTCCTTTTGGTTATTTGCGGCGTCATTGGAATGCTCAGGGGTGACTTCACGTGCGGCAAAATCGCCGCATCCCAAGAGACCGAAATTAGTTTTTGGAATGGCTTCACGGGTCCGGACGGCAGAGTCATGCTCGAAATGATTCGCGAGTTCAACAGCAAAAACCCGGACATCAATGTGACGATGCAAAGGATTCCTTGGGCTCTGTACTACAACAAGGTGATGGTGAGTGGGCTCGATGACCGCGGGCCGGAAGTGTTCGTTATCCATGCGAGCGCGCTCACCAGAATGCACCGGGCCGGAATCTTGGCGAACGAGAATTCGTTGTTTGAAGGACCAAAAGCGATTCCAATTTCAGACTTCGACCCTTACGTATTGGACCAGACGCTGTTTGGACAAAATCATTTTGCCGTCCCCCTCGATATCCACCCGCAGGGCATGTATTGCAATGCGGAGATGCTCCGGAAAATCGGGATGGTCAATCCTGATGGCTCTGCGCATCCCCCAGAAAACCGCGAGGAATTCTTAAGGGCGGCTCACGCGATGATGGAGCCGAAGGGCAGCGAGCATCCCGACACCTTCGGATACGCCTTGACCGCCTGGCAAAATAACTTCCAATGCCTCATGGCCCAGTTCGATGGCCGGTATCTCGATGAGAATGGCAAATGCGTCCTCAGTGATCCAAATAATATCAAGGCGCTGGAGTTTATGGCGTCACTCCGCGACAAAGAGAAGCTGATCCCTCCGCCCGACAACCAACTCGGCTGGGTCGGATACCGACAAAAGAAGGTCGGCATGGTGTGGGACGGGGTCTATATGCTCGGAGACTTGCTTCGGCTGCAAGGGCTGGATTACGTCGGTGCCCCGATTCCTACAATCGGAAATCACCCCGGCACCTTAGCTGATTCGCATTGCCTGTGCCTCAAATCGAATCTGACCCCGAAGCAGCGTGAGGCAGGCGAACGGTTCATTTGGTTCTTGAGCGCAAACAGCATAAAATGGGCCGGAGCGGGGCAGGTTCCCGCTCGAATCAGCGTAAGGGCGACACCCGAGTTTCACAAAATGCAAGTGCAATATGCCTTCTCAAAGCAGATTCCTTTCATGAAGTATCCGCCGCGAATCACGACATTGTTTGAGATGGGAATCGAGATCAACCTTGCGGTTGAAAAAGTTATCCGGGGGCGAGCAACCGCCAAGCAAGCTCTCGATATCGCCAACGTCAATGCCCAAAAGGCAATGGACCGAGACATGGAAACCCAGAGGCAGGCGGTCAAGAAATGACCTATAAGAAGCAAAAAGCGCTCGTGGGATATCTGTTTTTGGCTCCCTACATGCTCGCCTTTTTGTGCTTCCTCGCGTTGCCCGTTCTCGTCGCCGGAACCCTTTCCGTGATGCAATTCGACCTCACGTCGAAAGAGACAACCCACTTCGTCGGTACCCAGAATTACAAGGAGGTCTATAAGGACACCTACTTTTGGCAAGCCCTGCTCGCCACCAGCCGTTACGTGATTTGGATGGTGCCGTGCCTCGTGTTCACTGCTCTCGGAATTTCGCTTGGTCTGAACGCGATGTCAAAAGGACGAAACATCACTAGAGCGTTAATCTTCCTGCCCGGAATGTTCACGATCGCCGTCACCGCGATCATTTGGCAGTGGTTTTACAATCTTGAATTTGGCTTCTTTAACTTCGTGATCAAGCACTTCCACGGTCAGCCGGTGCCATGGCTCTCTGAAAAGTCCTTAGCTATGCCCAGTATCGTGCTGATGGCTTTGTGGTGGAGCGCTGGTGGCGCATCGATCATTATCCTCACATCGCTTCAGCAAATCCCCATGATGTATTTTGAAGCGGCGGCGCTCGATGGAGCAAACATCTGGCAACTCTTCAAAAACATCACGTTTCCACTGCTGAAACCCGTGCTCTTCTTCGTGGTTTTGACCTCTACGATTGGTGCTTTTCAGATGTTTCCGCAAGCGTCGCTGTTGACGAATGGCGGTCCCGAACTTTCGACTCGTGGCGTCGTGCAGTACATCTACGAAACCGCGTTCAATAACTACCGGCTGGGTTATGCCGCTTCGATAAGCTGGATCCTCGCCGCCATCACCATGATGTTCGGTGCGTTCCAGTTCCTCATGATCAGAAAGGGGGCGCGTAATGTCTCATAATTTCTCCCCCCTCCTACTCGTGCTTTGCAGGGCGAGAGGGGTTGGGGGGAGACGCGTAGCGACCAAGGGCGCATTCATCCACGAACAACGGAGGCTCCAACCATGAAAGCCCTGAAATGGATCGTCGGCATCGTCATGAGCTTGGTCGGGTTCCTTTTCGTCTCGCCGATCATCCTCATGGCGATGACCTCCTTCAAACATGAAGGCGACGTCCTTAATCCTTCGACCGTCGTTCCCAAGGTCTGGACGGTGGAGAATTACACCAATGTCCTCAGTTGGGCCGAGGAAGCTCCGTTTGGCAAGTGGCTCCTCAACAGCATTTTCGTCTCGTGCAGCGTCACGCTGCTAGTCCTCCTCATTTCAAGCATGGCGGCGTACGCGATAACCCGACTTAAGGTGCCCGGCGGTAGCCAGTTCCTCACCGTCGTCATTTTCTCGATGATGGTTCCCGGACAGCTCTTCCTGGTTCCGGTCTACTTTATCCTCAGCAAACTGCACTGGCTCGACACTCCGTTTGCGCTCATCATCCCCGCCACTGCGGGCGGATTTGGAGTCTTCATGCTGTGCCAATTCATGAAGGCGGTCCCAACCGCGATCGAGGAAGCTGCCATGATCGATGGTTGCTCGCTCGCCGGAGTCTATTCAAAGGTAACGCTTCCACTAATTGCCCCTGCGCTCGCGACCCTGGGCGTATTCACCTTCATTGGCTCTTGGAACGACTACGTCTCGCCTTTGGTCTTCATGGACTCCGTTCGAAACTACACGTTGCCCGTCGGCATTGCTATGTACCAAGCTTCTTATTACACTGAGTACGGACGAACCCTCGCCACCAGCGCGATGGCGTCGCTCCCGCTCATGATCATCTTCCTCATATTCCAAAAACAGATAGTGGACAGCATGTCTGCCACCGGTCTGAAAGACTAACGATCCATGAAAAAGACAACCCTGCACCTGCACTCTCGCTTCGTCGTTGACATCGTCGACCCCCGAATTTTCGGTGGCTTCCTCGAGCATTTGGGTCGCGCAGTCTACGAAGGCGTTTATGAGCCAACCAGCAAACACGCCGACGAGCACGGTTGTCGCACCGATGTTTTGGAAGCGTTAAAAAGACTCCGATTCACCGCCATGCGCTACCCAGGCGGAAACTTTGTCAGCGGATATCATTGGGAAGACGCAGTAGGTCCCCGAGAGAATCGTCCACAAACATTGGACCTCGCATGGCAGAGCATCGAGACGAACCAATTTGGCCCCAACGAGTTCTTAGAGTTGTCTCAGCGGATGGATTGGACGCCGATGATGGCGGTTAACCTCGGCACTGGCAGCCCGGAAGAAGCCCGAAATTGGTTGGAGTATTGCAACAATACCGCCGGAACCAAGTACGCCGATTTGCGAATTTCGCATGGTTATAAGGATCCATTTAACGTCAAACTTTGGTGTCTTGGCAACGAGATGGACGGCCCATGGCAGATCGGTCACGTCCCCGCCGAAACCTACGCAATCAATGCACAACAAACCGCGCGGATGATGAAGATGGTCGATCCGAAAATCGAGCTTGTGGTCTGTGGTTCTTGCGCGATCAACTTGCCGACGTATCTCGAATGGGATCGAAAGGTCCTTGAGCACTGTAAGGACGATGTCGAATTCATCTCTGTCCACCGCTACGTCGAAAACCCCGAGCACGACACTGAGAATTTCCTCGCCGTCACCAACAGCATCGACGAGCAAATTGAAGCAATGGATTCGGTTTGTCAATCCGTTCATCACACGAAGAAGACCAAACGCAAAGTAAAGCTCAGCTTCGACGAATGGAACGTTTGGTACCGAGCTCGGACCGGCGAACACGTAGACGGGCGGGCGAAAATTGCGCCACCTTTGCTCGAGGAAGTTTATAACCTAGAGGACGCCCTAATTGCGGCTGGATTCTTGAATAGCTTCATCCGCCACGCCGATAGCGTGAAGATCGCCAATATCGCCCAGATTGTGAATGTCATCGCTCCACTGCTGACAAAAGGCGACGACATGGTTTTCCAGACAATTTTCTATCCGATCGAGATGATGGCCAAACGCCGCGACGGCGTCTCGCTGCAGGTGCGGGTTGAGGGTTCAGAGTACAAATCGAAGGACTACGGGGTGGCGAAGACTCTCGACTCCAGCGCGATAATGAACGGCAAGGAACTGAGCGTCTTCCTAGTGAACAGAGATGTGTCCCAACCCCTCGAAGTTACCGTCGATCTCGCCGACCAGGCGATCAGCAAATTGCTGAACGCGGAAATCATTTCTGGCTCGGACCCGAACACAGCGAATACATTCGAGAATCCGAACGCCATCACAGCTCAGAGTTTCGACGGCTTTACGATCAAGGATGGAAAGGCGGTGACCGTCCTCCCTCCGCTCTCATTCTGTGCCGCGACATTCAAACTCTAGGGCGAGGGCGAGGGCAAGGAGAATTAACGCGAACCTTCAGTCCGAAGGATTTGCGCGAATACTCCTATGGCTCCACCATAGGATAAGCGTAGAACCGTCCCCTTGGGGCTGTTAACTTTCAGGATAGGAATAAGGGACTTTAATCGGATTCGTGAAGCCAAGCCTTCACATGGCTCTGGAAAAGAGGACCGTCTTCATTCCATTTATGGATTGTAAATTTCCGACTGTTTCCGATGGTATCTCCATCGAATTGAAGGAAAAGAAATGATGGACGGTCAAGAGAATTTTCGCAATCCTGTAGCATCCAATTCCACTCTGACCCAATTACAAGGACGTGTGGCGCGCTGAATCCATCCATGGACACAAACTCGTCGGTTGAATTCGCAAACCGTGGTTCGATTCCCATTGCTTCCAAGTTCTCAGAAACAAAATTATCGAGTCCGGATTCAGGAGAGTAGGTATCGCCTAGGACTACGAGGAATTCTATTGGACTCATTGTACTAACGAGAAATCTTCAGCAGCCGAACGCCGTGCCACGGGATCTCGAGGATCGTCGTCTGCGACTCCACCTTCCACGTCTCCCCCGACCAAGCGTCGGTCACGGTGTCTCCTGCTTTTGCCCCCGCCGGTCCAAGATCAAAGCTCATGCGGCGAGTCTTACGGTCTTGATCGCCGCCATCCTTAAAACCATAGATAAATGGTTGGATCGTGCCGCCAATGGTCGCCCCTATTGTGCTGTCATTCAACGCGGCAAAACCCGAGAACGACTTCGCCCCCGCCGGAAGGTCGAAAATGATCGTTGACGGAGCGTGGGCAAATATTCCGCTCGTCACGGGAACTCCCTTTACGGAAAGCGGCTTCTTATCCGGGGCCACGCTGGTCGATGGTTCGCCGTAACCGACGGTGGCAAATCGCCACTTTTGTTTGGACAAATCAACAGTAGTCCCGAATGACAGTTGGACCGTTGGTTTGACCCAGAGCGCGTGGTCCCATTCAAATCCGTCACCACCGGTGCCCATAACAAGGGCAATTTTTGAATACCCTTCCAGGCTTGCAATTATGTTTTGCCCTTGACCAGGAGTCTGCCGGGTAATGATTTCTCCCTCCGAGAGGAGTTCGCCGTTCGTAATATCGTACTGATCTTGAGTGTTAAAGACCGCCACATAGTGGTCCTTGCCCTGCGGATCTTCACTCGTCCAAGCAATAACTCCCTGGTTATCAAAAAACGGTTTATTCTTGACGCTGTCTTGATTGATCGCCATCAAAGTCCGATTGGTGAGCAAGGACTCTGTAAAAGGATCCAACTGGGCCATATCTCCTCCAAGGATTAACGGAGACTTTGCGATTGCCCAAAGCGACATCAATGTATATTGCTCGTCTCGAGTGAAGTTTGTTTTGCGAGTGCCGTTGGCAAGCGTTCCCAGTGGAAGCATATCGGCATCGGGGAAGTGGCCGGGACCTTGGAATTGGTTCCACTTCCGCAACCGCACGAATTGCTCCTTGAGTGCTGGCCAACTATCCCAAAAATCATCACTAATTCGCCACATGTTTGCGTGAACAACCACGTGGTCCGCGGCTTCAAGAGCGGTCTCGCCAGGCGATAGGCTCAGGACAATCGGCCGTCGAGTTTTGTTGATTGCTTTTCGAATCGCCTCAACTTCAAGCTGATTTTGTTCGTAAGGCCGACTTAGGTCATCAACCTTCACAAAATCGACTCCCCACGACGCGATGAGCTTAAAGACGCTGTCGTAATATTCCTGAGCGCCTGGCTTGCTCATATCGACGCCGTAATTATCCGAGTTCCACGTGCAAACGTGAACCTTATCGGCGATGTCGGAGCATTTCAATTTGGTGCCAAGAATCGGCAAATCTTTGTCAACCGCAACCCTTGGCACACCGCGCATGAGGTGAATGCCAAATTTGAGTCCTTTTTTGTGTACCCATTCGGTGAGAGCCTTGAACCCAACGCCATTGGCCGAAGAAGGGAATTTGTTGGCCGTTGGTATCAGACGACCATAACCATCCATGGTCTCGACGCCTCTTCCCTCAAAGTCAA
>JAYVXG010000213.1:0-2056 GCA_043785475.1 Armatimonadota bacterium | reverse complement strand
AAAGCGAGTGGCACCGCCATCGCGACCCCTAGGCAACTTTTGGAGAAGCAGATTTTCTACGAAATGAAGGGCGGAAGGTTTATGAAAGAACCGGTACCCGAAAGGCAGTACCCCAAGACAAATTCAAGTCCGACAACCATGGACTTTTTTCCGCCAGGAACCAAGGATTCGCTTATTTATGGCCCGGATACGCTGGCATTCTTTTACAACTTGTTGACGTACGAGGCGAACAATGTCATTGACGTTTCCGGCGAGACCGACACGTGGTCTTCGTCGCATATGGAGCTCATTGCACGGACAAATGCGGTGAAGGCTTTGGTGAAGGGCTCATACCTTAATGCCTCGGCTTGTAAGTCCAGAGCAGAAGGAAGCGGCGATGTCGGAGTTGGAACTGTGGCAGAGTATGAAACTGAAGCGGGTTTGACTGCGAGTGTCCAAAAAACCCTTCTCACTGACCCCCAAATAGATATAAAATGCCAGTACCAATGTTTTTCACCAGTATTATTCTTTTCGCTCACTCCGCGCAGCTCGCGGTTCCGGCGTTTTTTTCGGACCACATGGTGGTCCAGCGAGAGAAGGTCGTGCCCGTTTGGGGATGGGATAAGCCGGGCACTTCGGTTAAGGTGTCGATGAACGGCAAATCGTTCTTCGCCTTCACCCCACCGGATGGGAAGTTTCGCGCGATGCTCCCGCCAATGCCCGCCGGAGGCCCGTATGACCTCACCATCGAAGGAACCAGCACCAAACAGATTCATGACGTCTACGTGGGCGAAGTATGGGTTTGCTCCGGTCAATCGAACATGGAATTTACCCAGCGAGGTGCGCTTGACCGCGACCAGGCTAAAGCCGAAACCGACCCGCACATCCGCATGTTCACGGTGACCAAAAAGATTTCGAACGTGAAGATGGAAGACGTCACCGGAAGTTGGGAGACCGCCACGCCCGACACGATCGACAATTTCTCCGCCGTTGGCTATGCGTTCGCTCGCAAGCTATATCGGGACCTTAAAGTGCCTATTGGGATGATCCACACGTCGTGGGGCGGGACCCCAGCTGAGGCGTGGACGAGCATCGATATGATGTCGAAAGACGTGATGACCGCAAACATTGCCATGGGCGCCAAGAACTCGCTCAAGGAGAATCCTAATGCGATGAAGGACTACACGGAAGCGGTCCAGAAGTGGCAAATCAAAGGATTCCCCGACTTCTTTGGTCCGGTTATCGGTCCCGATCCCGCCCAGCCAACCTTTGCCGATGATAATTGGACCGCCGTGGGGATGCCGTACCAGTTTCCCAATGATTTTGACGGCATCATTTGGTTTAGAAAGCAGGTCACGTTGACCGCAGACCAAGCTGCCAAAATCAACTCGATTTCGCTGGGCGCAATCGACGATATGGACATGACCTACATTAACGGTCAACTAGTGGGTCAAACCGATCTTACCGTTCCGGGCTTCTATGCCGCTCCTCGCAATTATGCAATTCGCCCCGGAGTGCTGAAAGCAGGCCGAAATGTCATCGCGGTAAAAGCCTATGATGGCCAAGGCCCCGGTGGATTTACCAGCAGCGCCGAAACGATGAAACTAGGAGACATCGCGATCTCGGAAGGATGGCGAATGGGATTGAAGAGCCCCAAGCAACCACCCGCGGCGGACGCCGGACCGGAGCCCCAAGCTCCGATGACAGCCAATAATCCGAATTTCCCTGAGACCCTTTATAACGGCATGCTGTATCCGCTTGCGCCGTACGCCATCCGGGGTGCGCTTTGGTACCAAGGCGAGTCAAACGCTGGACGAGCGGTGCAGTACCGCTATTTGCTTTCCGACATGATCAAGGATTGGCGAAGGACGTTTCGACAGGGCGACTTCCCGTTCTACATCGTGCAATTAGCAAACTTCATGAAGGCGGATGATAATCAATTTGACTCGGCGTGGGCCGAACTTAGGAATTCCCAGGATATAGTCGGACAAGAAATGAACTGCGGAACCGCAACCATCATCGATGTTGGCGATGCCGCGGATATCCACCCTCGAAACAAGCGAGACGTGGGAGAACG
>JAYVXG010000212.1:0-6931 GCA_043785475.1 Armatimonadota bacterium | reverse complement strand
CTTGCAAGTCGCCAAGAAGAAAGGCAACTTCAACTATGCAAACTTGGAAGAGGCCACCAGCTATCAATATGCCTACGGCAAAAGCAAAGACGTAGTTGGTCAGGCATCACGATTTTTCTTCGGATTCCAATCCAAGAGTCCGTTTGAGAGTGCCAATCAGGCGGTCGCATTCGTTTGTGGACTCGTATTCCTCGAGATCAACGGAATGAATTTCGACGCCAGCGAGAATGATCTCGCCACCTGGTTACAGCGTGCTGGTGACCTGACGACCCGAAAAGAAGCGCTGGCCGAGATTGCCCCGCCCAGCCACGACGCTCATCACCCCGAGCCACGAGAGGTTGCCACCGCAGTGCTGGAAAAGCACCAAAAGGCGATCAAAAAGCTGCTCGAATAGAGGGAATTGGAGCGGGCGATGAGAATCGAACTCACATGGCCAGCTTGGAAGGCTGGAGCTTTACCACTAAGCTACGCCCGCTTAGGGAGACTTCTATTATGCAACATGGTGCCCGTTGCTTTCCACCGCAGTTAGCAACGGAACCTAACAGAACTGAAATTCTGGTGATCCGAAAATTAATCTCAAAACATCGGCTGCGACCGCGTTTGCGTTCTTTTGACTCAATTCTTGACCGTTGAGGCTCTGAATGGCAGCCTGTGCCAAGGTAGCGAGCTTTGCGTTCGAAAAAGGTGCGTCGTACATCGATGCAAGCTTTTGAGCAATACCCATTGGGGTTGGGTCGCCAGCTAAGATGCTATAGATCGGATATTTCCCGATTCCGCCTCGCTGCGTTATACCCATAATTTTATTTGCCCAGCTGATTCTCTCCACCATCGTGGCGGAAGTAATCCATGGCTCTCCCGGTTTCCAGCCCGACACGTCCGGCGGATAGAGTAGCCACATTCCTTGCGCCTTCATTGCCGAGGATACACCGGCAGCGGGAGCAATTCTCGCCCGTGAAGCCTTTTCGTCGGTTGCGGTAGGGGCAAGTTTAGCGGCCATGCCTTCGCCGATCCCCATAGCTCGGGTCGTTGAGAGGCAGAAATCGAGCGGATTCTTGATGAGCTTTCGATAAGACCTCTCAGAATAGAACTCATTCGATTCGATGATCGCCCGAATAAGCGTCTTGATGTCCAGGCCTGACCGAATGAAGTCGTCAACAAATGGCTTAAGGACGGCTTGATCTGGATTCGGATAGACAAACCAATTCCAAATTTTGTTGGTGACGTATTTGGCTAACTGCGGACTGGCGCAAATTATTCCAATGACGTCTTCTCCGGTCAGGTTGCCGGTCTTCCCGAGAAATGTCTTTGAACCGTCATCGTGCAGCACGGGCTTGAACATGAATTCTGCGTTGGCCTTTTCAGCTTTTCCTTTCGAACGCACAAAGCTCCACCCTGTAAATGCCCTTGCGGCCTCTTGTACGTCCTTCTCCGTATAGTTTCCGACCCCGAGGGTGAAAAGCTCCATAACCTCACGCGCAAAGTTCTCGTTGGCTCTTCCTTTGATATTGTCTTGGCCGTCGAGCCAAATGAGCATCGCTGGATCTTTGGAGACTTCGAGGAGGAGAGTCTTGAAATTGCCCAGAGCGTTGCGGCGAAGAATTTCATTTTGCTGAATCATGAGCGGACCATTGGTCACTTTCTCAGCGCTGGTGGCAAAGTGGTTGTGCCAAAAATGCGTCATTTTTTCAAGCAATGGTCTGCGGGTCATCATGATTCGCGCGGCATAGCCAACTACGGCTTGAGCGGGCCCAATTTGGCCCTTGTCAGATTCGATGATCTGCCATGAGAAATCATAGGCTTCAGGAATGGTTTCGCAATTCAACAGCATGTTGATTGCGCCCTTGAGTCCGCCTTGCATGTAGTAATTCAGTTCGGCTTCGCTTGCCCCTAATCCGAATCGTCTCAACAGGTGCGCGCCTTTTTCTCTTTCCGATAAAGCCATAGTTTGAGTTTAAACGTTGTGGCAATGAATCAGTTCTGTATGCTGTCAAAATACCCACGCAAAATAAAAAGGGACCAGAAGAATCTTCTGGTCCCTTTGGTCTGAGTTGTAAAGTCGAAACTATTCTTCTTTCGCGTTGGAAGAGGTGAAAGTTGCTTCGTTTACAAATTTGAAGAGTGTGGTTCCTTGGTAGGAAGCTTTGAGTGCGTATCGAGTCTGTTCGCCAGATTTGGTCTTTCGAACCATTTTTGTCTTTCGAACGTCGCCTTCTGGCACTTCAACATGAGATCGAGTTTTAAGATTGTAGAACTTCATATTTTCTCCTAAATTGGCTAACGAGTTTCCCCCTTGCACATTACGTCTAGGTTCAATTTTGCCGAATTAGAGAATATCACAATCTCACGCAAAGTCAAGGTTAATTTGAAGAGAATCTAAGCAAAATTCAAACTTTGCTTAGATTCAATTGACGCTATTTGAATGCAATATCCTTTTCAAAGGTCATTTCTGAGCCTTTTTCGTACCGACGAACCTTGATGTGAACTCGGTCTCCCCAGTTCAAATGAGCCATTTCTGAGGTCAATTGCTCGGCAGTTTCTATTTTTTTGCCAGCGAATACTTCAATGACGTCCCCTGAATTTATTCCGTTTCTTCCGGCAACAGAATCACTCTCAAGTTTTCCAACCAAAACTCCATGAATTGATGAAGGAATGTTGTTCTTTTTTCGGTTTTCCGGCGTGAGATTCTCAATCGAAATACCCAATTTTGCCTTACCATTCTTTAAGGGGGCCACATCCGGCTCATCACCTTCGTTCGGCATGTTCGGCACGTTCGGAGTCATTCGGGGTCTCCATTTGTCCTGAAACTCCTTGAGGTTCGGTGATCCAAAGATATCGCCATCTTTCCCGTCGAACGGCATGGTTTTCAAATTTGACTGGGCTTTCAGCGGTTTGGCCTCTTCAAGGACAACGGTTGCGGTCTTAGTATTTCCGTCGCGGACATATTCGATTTTGGCTTCGGTCTTAGGTGCAAGTTCGAGCATTGAATTTCGAAGGTCAATTTGGCCTTCAACAGTTTTGTCGCCAATCTTATCAATAATGTCGCCTTTCTTAATTCCTGCCTTGTCGGCCGGGCTACCCGGTGAGACATTTTCTACGAATGCTCCCCCGGAGATTTTTCGCTCGGTCTTCTCAAACGGTTTCATATCTCGGGGATAAACTCCGAGTTGAGATCGCGTAATTTTGCCCTTTTTGATCAGGATATCGGCGACAATTCGAACCTCGTTTCCAGGGATAGCAAATGCGATGCCATTGCTGCCCCCAGTCTTGGAGTAAATAGAACTGTTCATTCCAATAACTTGACCATCCACATTGACCAAAGGTCCGCCGGAGTTGCCAACATTGATCGCCGCATCGGTCTGGATAAGATCAGGGTAGAACCGCTCGGGTTGACCACTGTTCGAAACATCAGGCACTGCGTTCTCTCGTTTAATGGCACTAACATGGCCAAAGGTAACTGAGTTTTCTAAGCCAAAGGGTGAACCGATCGCCATAACCATTTGGCCTGGTAAGACAGATTTTGTGTCAGCGATTGTTAAAGTGGGGAACTCCTTGCCCTCGATCTTTATGATCGCGACATCCCATTCTGGAGCTCGCTTTACCGTTCCCTTGTATTCACGACCGTCGTAGGTGACAACTGTGACTTCGTTGGCCCCACCAATCACGTGATCGTTGGTAATGACATATCCATCTTTTCGGTAAATGAACCCGGAGCCTTCACTACCAAAAATCGGGATCATCTTTCCAGTGGCATCGGTAGCTCGGCTTGTTACCGCACGAATATGTACAACGCCCGGCTTGACAAACTCAGAAAGGTTCACAAGCGAGCTGTTAAGGTTGTGTAAGGTAGTAGATTCTTCGACCGAAGTATTCCCCACCAGATGCCCCATCGGTGTACCTTTGCCGATGGCCACGTCGGGTCTAAATCCATTCGACATGCTTACTACCGTGAACACTCCGGCCACAAAGCCACCGCCGATCATCGCGTACGCGCTCCAAGGATGAACAGTTTTCATTTTGTCTCTCTAATTTATATTAAATGAATTTCTTGAGGATTCGGTTCCTCAAATCCCGATTCTGGTAAGCATTACGGGAGCCTCACGATCCGCAAAGACCAGAAAAGAACGAATCAAAGTGTTGCGAACATTCGAATCAATGTCAGAGACGATCATGATATTGACTCCATTATGAAGCTTGATGACGCGGTTTTCGCCGGTTTTAATTGACTCGCCCGGCTCTGGAACCCATTCATACACGGTCACCCTCTGCAATCCATCCGTTAATTTAAGGCACAGTGCCTTCCACTTAGAATGTTTGGTGGTGCACATTCGTTGGATTCGAAATCCGTACGGAATCTGCGGAGGAATTGTTGGAGCGAACCCCAGGAGTTGAGTCGCCTCAGCTTGAGACGTAATTTTGGTCGGCTCGGCATAGGAAACGGTTTCGTATCCGACTGGCGGTTCGATTTTAAAAATAGACTTGTCTAGCCTGGACGGAAATGCGATATCGACAACTTGATAGTCCTCAGAGATTTCTCCACTCGGATGGATTGTTTCTTTGCTCATGGGGAATCCAGTTTTTTCGTCAAAGTAATATCGAATGCTGGGAACTTGCAAGTATCTTGCGTTTGCGGTGACGACGACGCACGTTCGTCCGGCGATTTTTTTGTTGGGCTCAAGTTTGAGAGAGTAGTTCTTTTGAATCAGGGGGGTTCTGAATGCTAAATCGAGATTGACTTGGTTAGAAGGCTGAACAATGAGAGTTTTTTCGTCGGGCGAATAAGTCTGAATCGTGATTCCGTCATCAAGGTATTCACATTGAAGGTGAAGAGGGGAAAGGATTGTTTGGCGAGTTTTTCCGTCTTTTGACTTTTGAATTTTGACTACGAACGAGCCTTTATCCGAACCCTGCCTTTGTTTCAGGACGGCAACGATGTTTGACCTGTAGTCGCCGGTTAACGACTGCATCAAGTATCGTTGAGCACGATCATCTTCACCGAGCGAAACGCCCGTCAAAGCCATTATCACGCAAATACTAGTGGCCTTCGTAATTCGTGTAATGAACAAGAGATGCTCCTGAGGTGGAATCGGTTCCTGCATCAAAAACCTGATCCTTAGCCAATTGACGATGAATAACAAGATCCCGATCCTGAGCTCGTTGAGAGTTCGGGCGTGGGTAAAAAAGGGCCGCTAGTGCAACGACCGGTACTGCAAAGAGAAGTCCAAGTCGAAAGTAATTTCGTTTCTCGATGACAAGGTTTTGCGTAATCATCGAGGGAAGGGTAGGGCTGGGCTCGGGGCCAGAGGGAAGTCCCCTGAGCACCATTTGAACCGACTTTAGGCCATCCAGCTCGGCTTGGCACGAGCGGCAATGGTTAACATGACTCCGAATGATTTGCATTTCAGTGCCGGACATCTCGCCATCAACATACGCGGAGAGCTTTTTTTGAACTGTATTACAGGACATTGACATACCTCCCATAAGATTCAGGTGCGTTCTTAAGCAGGTAGGTTCGTAGCTGAACGCGCCCGCGGTGAATCCGTGATCGGACGGTCCCAACGGAGGTTTCCATAATTTCTGAGACCTCTTCGTAAGACAATCCTTCGATGTCTGCAAGAACGACCGCGAGGCGAAACTCCGAGTTCATTTGGTTCAGCCCGTTTTGGACCGTTTCCGAAAAACTACCATTGATCATATCCGCGCCTGGCACGTAGGTATTGTCGGGAACTTCGAAAGCCTGTAAGCCATCACTGCCTGAATGGTCGAGCGAGCTGGTCTTGATCTTGCCCTTGCGGCGAATTTGATCAATGTGGGCGTTCGCAATGATGCGATACATCCAACTGCTGAACGGAAGCTTGTTATCGTACCGGTGAAAGAACCGGAAAGCGCGAATGAATGCTTCTTGAACCAAGTCTTCGGCATCGGCAGAGTCACCGGTCAGTCTGTAAGCCACTGAGTATGCTTGCCGATACGAATCTCTCATCAATTGTTCAAAATTTGATGAACGATCAAAGGTTCCGTTTCGAATTTTCACCCAACTTAGCATTTCTCTGACTCTTCGAAATAATTCATACGCCAGGCAACTACGATTTCGTTCCCGGTTTGTTCTGCAGCATGATTTTACCGATCATGGCGTCGATTGTGAGGTTGGCACTGGCATTCGCGACTACCCTCCTGTGAGCCTCAGTAATTGCTCTCAATGCATCTGATCGATGTCCGTGTTGATGGCTAATTGCGATCCCAATCATTTCGAGGGTTTTTGCGTTCGTATTTCGCACTCCGAGTTTTTCGGCGCTTTCAAGCCGTTCCGATAGTCTCCGGAACTCCTCCGAGACCACCATCGAATGATGCTCGTTTGCCGTAATCAGTCTAGCGGCAAAGCCAACAACGTCGCGATAGATGTCCTGGTTGTCGGAAATGGTTTGCATATTTCCGGGAGAGCCTTCGGCCAAAAAGTGGAGATCGACAGGGGTATCGGCATACCTTGACTTTAGTTCTTCTGGTGATGGCAATTCGCAATTGATTACCAGACACCTTGACAAAATAGTGGGGGGAACCTGGCTAATTTGACTCGACGTCAGAACTAGCTTTACGTACTGGGGTGGCTCTTCGAGGGGTTTGAGCAAGGAGTTGTGACCAAAACGGTGTAATCGATGGATGTCTTCGATCCAGATCACTTTGTGACGAGAATAGAGCGGAGTGACCCGCATGAATTCGGTCACTGAAAATTCGGCCTCCGATTTTCGATCTCTCGGTGGTGTGATGTAGTCCACTGATATGTTGTTGCTGTTTCCTCCTGGCTTGATGTGAAAGAAGTCAGGATTAGTTCCTCGCCGAAACGATTGAGCTGCACGCTCTGACGTGTCGGACGCCGAGCCAAGCCACCGTTCGGCAAGCTGGTTTACAAGGAGGGTCTTTCCGCATCCACGTGCGC
>JAYVXG010000211.1:0-2061 GCA_043785475.1 Armatimonadota bacterium | reverse complement strand
TCCGCTTGCTATGTTCTACGGCATTGAGCAAAACGACAGTACGGCGGGACGAAACTCATTTGTCCGGTTCGGATTTAGCTTCGATCAGAAGCCGTCGGCAAACCAAGTGTTTAGCCTGTCAGTGGGCAACCAGGGTTGGCTGCAAAACGCCAATAAAGCGTTGGCCGGAAAGAACGACTGGACGGCGCGCATGAACTATCAGTGGCGAATCGGCAAGTAAATCCGGTCCGACGTACCCTGGCCGTAATCGGCCTCCTAATTTCGTTATGGATAGTGTGGAAAGGTATCGCGGCGATTCCGCATGGCAATGTTGCCGGTGGCCCAGTGGTTTGGATCGCATTGTTTGGCGGAGTTGCAGTCCTATTTGTTGTAAGTATTCTGATGGTCTTTGGGCGGCGGTAAGCTGTTTTCGTGGATTTCGAGCGTTGTTCCTTTGCTGGCTTTGAAGAGTGCATCGTCTTTCGCCTTGGCGACCTAAAGCTTATTGTGACGACCGAGGTAGGTCCCCGCATTCTGTATTTTGGACCTTCTGGTGGTCCAAATATGTTGCTGGTTCGTGCGGAGCATGAAGGTCTCAAGGACGGTTTGTATCACTCGTATGGTGGTCACCGGCTGTGGATTGCACCGGAGCGAAAGCCGAACACGTACGCTTCCGATTCTTTTCCAGTCACGGTTTCGTTCTTGGATGGTGGCGTGAATTTATCGAGTCCGGTCGATCAGTTTGGAATCCAGAAGTCGATGTCAATCAATGTTCGATCGTCTTTCTTCGAAATTCAACACGAAGTTGCGAACCTTGGTGTAAAACCAGTTACTTTGGCGCCGTGGGCAATCACGGTCATGACTCCGGGTGGGGAAGTTGTGGTGCCTCAGAACCCGACTCGGCCGCAGGCGGACGATAACCTGCTTCCGATCCAGAATATCGTCTTGTGGGGCTACTCCGACATGTCCGATCCACGCTACATCTGGGGGCGAAAGGTCATTCGCCTACGCTCGACTGACGATGATAACCCAACGAAGTTTGGAGCCTTCGTCCACGCCGGGCTGGTGGCGTACTGCAATCTCGGGCATACGTTTGTGAAGCGGTTCTACACGTACCACGACGAGCCACTTCCGGACCGCGGCTGCAACTTCGAAAGCTATACGAAAGCGGGCATGCTCGAGGTTGAAACGCTGGCTCCGCTGCAAACCATTCCTCCCGGCGAGAAAAGCGACACCCATGTGGAGCGGTGGACATTAACGAAAGGTATGGCCCCAACAGACGACGATGCCGCCTATGAATGGCTAATGAATTTATGAACATTGAGGGTGGGCTTCCAGCCCTCCAAAAGCAGCAGAATACTGAGTTACTGAATCAACCGCGACGGATTTTCGAGGTAGCTCTTCACCACGTTGATGAACTTCGCTCCGACCGCGCCATCGGCGACGCGGTGGTCGAAGGAGCACGTGATATTCATGCGACTTCGAATCTCTATTTGTTCTTCGTCACTAACCGTGACTTTCTTTCGAACGGACGCAATCGCCAAGATGGCGGCGTTCGGCTGATTCACGATGGCGATAAAGTTTTCGACGTCGAGCATCCCCATGTTCGAGATGCTGAACGAGGAGCCGGATAGCTCGTCCATGCTGAGCTTGTTGGCTTTTGCCCGGCCCGCGAGGTCCCGAACTTCAGCGTTGATCTGTCGCAATGGCTTCTGGTCGACATTCTTCACGACCGGAACGGTCAAGCCGTCTTCGAGGGCAACTGCGATGCCAATGTTGACATTGCCAAGTTGCAAAAGCTTGTCGCCTTGGAAAACTGAGTTCACTTGAGGCATGTCACGAAGGGCTAATGCGCAAGCTTTGACCACGAAATCGTTAATCGAAACTTTGCCGCTTTCTTCTTCCTCAAACATTTCACGCAGACTCAGAATCTTTTCGACATCGACTTCAACGGTGACATAGAAGTGGGGAACCTGCTGTTTGCTTTCTTGGGTTCGCTTGGCAGTAATTTGGCGGATCTTGTTGAGTGGGATAACCTTGTCTTTACCGGTCGCCGTAATCGGAGCAAATGATGGAGCTTTG
>JAYVXG010000210.1:0-6941 GCA_043785475.1 Armatimonadota bacterium | reverse complement strand
CTTGTTATATCGCTTGCCTTTCGGGGTGCCGGTCTTATAGTCAATCGTCTGAGTCTTCTCGCCATTGCGGAAAAAGATTGTATTGATGTGAGTCGGCTTAACAAAGAGATAGCTGCAGAGCAACTTCACCGTTTCTGGATCGCCGCCACCGTTTTGGCGAATATCGAAAATCAGCGCGTCGGTATCCTGCACGAACTGCATCGAAGCCTGAATTGCTCGCTCGGCTACTTTGGGATCTTGGAACCCATAAAATTCGATGTAGCCAATATTTCCGGGTAGGCGCTTAACGCCTTCAAATCCGGCATTGATCAACCGCACATACTTTGCATCCGCGTCGATCTCCTGCTGAGAAGGATGCCCCGGCTCCTTCCGCTCGGGCAGTACCGTTTCGGTATATCGGATGCGGAAATGCGCGTCCTTACAGATCGCATTGGTGTCGGCGGCTAATTTGGCCGCGAAATCCTTTCCAGTCGACAACGAGTCGTAGGCTCCTCCGTCGAGATTGGCATGAAGCATTTTTGCCACTTCTTCGGCCTTCGCCTTTACTACATACCTGGCTACCATCTCCTTCGAGAGGCGATCGACGACATCCTTCTTGTCGGCATTGGAAAGATCTGCGAATGCGAAAACCGCGCTAAAGGCAAGCAGGACCGTTGATGTAAAAAGCCGACCGTTCATGTGCATGTCATACGATTAGAGCGAATGAAATGGTTTCACGTTGAGTCCTTTCGCAAAATAATGCCTCGCCCAAGGAATGTGCTGCCTCCGCAGCCCTAGCGGTAAATCACTTTTGGAAAAAGGAGGCGTTACTGCTTGTGTCAGGACGTTGCTGTGGAGGCTAAATACTCAGTGACTCGCATATTTTCATAGAACTGTGTTGCAAGGCTCAAGTCGATCGCATCTTCCTCATCAAACCATCCGAACTGTCTTATGTGAGCACTTGACCAAAGGTATTCCTCAGCTGACGCACAATACTTTGATCGGACTGGATTTGCATGCAGATAGTGCAGCTTTTGCAAATAAACAGGTTCTGAATATATAGGGTTGCCACGAAACGACCGCTTCCAGAATGTTCGACGACTAAGCCCGCTTTGCATCGATAATTGATTGAGTTCAAAATCATTCAAAAGCGGCTTTATACGTGCTACGGCATTTTCTTTTATCGGCTGCATTAACTGGGAGATATTTTCATTCGGATTTGGTCGAACGAGCAGGTGAATATGGTGACCCATGACGACGAAGCCCTTCAATTTGGCTTGATGTCGAATACAGTCGTCCAGTATGGACAGACACATTTGCGTCTTTAGCTCGCTTCTATGAAATAGATGAGCAAAGTCCAGACATGTAGCAGTCACAAAGCACGTTATGCCAGGCTCTTTCGGATTGACGTAGTGCTTACAGGATCCCATCTTTTGGTCAGTTTTACCTGGGTTAGTTAGCCTCCACAGCATGGACCTGGAAAGTGCTATGTCGTATTTGAATCCAAAGGTCAGGCATATTCGGGCTGCGGAGGCAGCGGAAAGCTATGCATCCTTTGCTTTCAAGCTAAAATTCTAACCATGCCGATCAAAGTAGGAATGGGTGGATTGTTTGAGCCAGAGGAGGGCAATTCTGGAGGTCGATGGACCAAGTTCGATCAAAATTTTGTTGGGTCGGCAGCAATTTCGTGCGCCTATAAATTGGACTTGATGCAGGACTATTTCGAAGTAGGATTCATTGCTGAAAAAAAACCATTTATTGATCAAAATGCAAAACCTGGCTTTAGGGAAGGACTATGGCGATTCGACTGCGGCGAACTTTGGCTCTCAAATCCGGAGATGGGTCGCTACGTTGAAATCAACCTCGCTCCAAATGGTGATTGGTGGTCTTGCGTATTTACTTCTCCTCGCCTGCGAGATCTCCAAACAGACCCGCCACAATGCATTACTGAAGGATATCCAGGTAAGGATGGCTGGTTTGCAAAATTGAAGATTTCCAGAGATGAAATCGAGCGATGCCTGGGCTCTACCGAAAACCTTGTTGGAAACGTCACGCTCGTCCTCGATGGTTGCGACCATCCAGACGAAAAACTCGAAAACCTCCACTCGATTGTGCCCCTCGGAGCCCACGATTTCCACCGTCCTCAAGACTGGGTGCCGCTTTCAAACCTAATCTGAACCGAGCGCTTATGGGCGTCGAGCCCTTCGGCATCCGAAATCGATTCTACAAGCGGCAGCAACGCCTTTAATCCTTCCTTTGTCACCCGTTGGTACTGAATCGTCTTCATAAACGACTCGGGCGAAACCGCCGAGGCGTACCGGGTTGCGGTTCCGGTTGGCAACGTATGGTTTGTTCCCGTGGCATAGTCGCCCGCCGCGACCGGAGAGTCGTTACCAATGAAGCACGAGCCCGCATTTCGGACTTTCGCCAAGAATTCTTCCGGGTGATTGAGTTGGATTTCGAGGTGCTCGGGTGCATATTCGTTAACCAAATCGAGGAGCTCCTGGTCGGAATCAACCACGATCAGAGCCGAATATTGACTCAGAGACTTCTCAAGATAGTCGCCTCGGCCGAGCGATCCAACTTGGCGTCCGATCTCTCGCAAAGTCTCTTCGGCAATCACTAGCGAAGTTGTAAGCAATACTCCAGCCGAATCGTAACCATGCTCGCACTGGGCCAGGATATCCGCGGCAATGTAAGCCGGGTTCGCACTCTCATCGGCGACAATCATTGCCTCGCTCGGTCCCGCCACCATATCGATTCCAACCTGGCCGGAAACCATCAACTTTGCAGCTTGAACCCAAGGGTTCCCTGGTCCGGCAATGACATCGACCTTTTTGATGGTCTCGGTGCCGTACGCAAGCGCGGCAATGGCGGCGATGCCGCCAACGCGGTATATTTCGTCGGCGCCTGCTTCGTGGGCGGCAACGACGATCGCGGTCTCACTGATTTCGGTCGTAGGGGGAAAGCATACGACGCATCGCTCAACACCAGCGGCTTTCGCTGCGACGGTCAGGATTTGAGCGACGGTTGGCAAAGGTGCTTTTCCAGCTGGAACGTACAGCCCGGCACTGGCGACCGGCACTCTTTTGTATCCCGCGATGACGCCCGGTAGTTGCTCGGTCTCAAAACTTTTCGGCAAATTATCGGCGTACTCTTGGTGGAATTTTTGGGAAAGACGGACCTGTTCCCGGATGCTCAAAAGAAGCGTGCGGTCAATGCTGTCGTAAGCGTGCTCAATGTCCCCTTCGGTAATTCGGAAATTGGATTGGTTAAAGTTTTCTTCTTCAAACTTCCCGATATAACCATCTTTAGTATCGAATTTGCGAATGTACCCCAGAATGCCTTTGTCGCCTTCCGAACGAATTTCGTCGATCCGAAACCGGACATCGGACTCGATTTCGGCAAACGAAGCCTGAGCTCTGAGAAGGATTCGCGACCGAGTTTCCTCGTCGGCGTCCTTCCAGTGGATAATGGGAATCATGACTTCTTATCGCCTCCCCGGCGACTGATTTTTCGAGATCGTAGATCTAGTTCTTGGCCCACATCGCCAAGGGTTAGACCATGCTTGGCAAGTTTGGCCATTGTAAAGTAGAGTACGTCGGCGGCCTCTTCGATAATGCGCTCTTTCGTCTCGGCTTGGGTTAGCTCTTCGGCTTCTTCGATTAGTTTTGCGTGAAGCAGATCGTCCTCAGTGAAGAGACGGCTGGTGTAGGAGCCGATTGGGGCGTTTTCTTTTCGGTCGTTAATTGTCTCTTCGAGTTTGGTTAAGCCTTCGGAATTTCCCCAGCAGGTGGTAGTTCCGAGATGGCAGAATCCGGTCCCCGACTGCTTGACAGTGAAACGAATGGCGTCACGGTCGCAGTCGAGGTCGACGCGAAGCAGCTGTTGGGTTGCTCCAGATGACTCCCCTTTTCGCCAAATTTGCTTGCGCGACCGCGAGTAGTAAATTCCTCGCTGCTCCTTAAAGGCAAGTTGAATACTTTCCAGCGTTGACCAGGCGAGGCCAAGCGCGACGCCGTGTTCATTGCAGATGACGGTGGCCCACGGGCCTTCGGGGATTCGTTTCACCAACGGAGCGATGACCGATTCGGCGTAGCCAATTTTGCGCGAATAAAGCGCCATTCCAACCTGAACATCGATGCCAAGGGCGTCGAGTTCGGCTATTTCATCGGTGGAGGCGACCCCACCAGCAACCGTCAACGGCACATCGCCGCACAAACCCTTCAAAAACTTCGAGCGCTCGATGTCGATGGAATTCATCCGTCCTTCGAGCTCGACAAACGTGACCAGGAAGCCACCCACAAACTCTTTCAACAAAGCGATTTTCTCTTCGATTGGTGCGTTGGTGTTGGTTTGCCATCCGTCAACTACTACCTCGCCGTACCGGGTGTCGAGGGCAGCAATAACTCGTTCTTTGGGCAGGTGCTCAAGGAATTCGGGGGTAGCTTTGGTGCCAATGATGACCTGGGTTGCGCCCGCATCGAGGTAGAAGAGTGCATCTTCGATGGAGCGTATTCCACCACCAACTCTGCATCGCCGTCCTTTGAGAAGTTTAACAATCGTCGAACGATTCGAGCCTGTGCCCATCGCTGCATCAAGGTCGATAACCGCGATCTCGGATGCAAGTCCGAATTCATTCGCCCAATTTTGTGGATCGCCGCCGTCGATGGCAAAATCCTTGCCGCCGATGAGTTGCACGGCTTTGCCGTTTTGTAAATCAATGGATGGAATGATCATAGTCGCACCTCGATTCCTCGCTCTCTCAACTCGCGCTTTACATCCCCGATCGTGTGGGTTTGGTAATGGAACATCGACGCGGCGAGAACCGCGTCAGCTCCGGCTTGGAACGCGTCGAAAAGATCTTTGGTGACCTTGGCTCCGCCCGAAGCTATCACAGGAATTTGGATGGCTTGGCTCACCGCCGTGAGGAGTTCGAGATCGTATCCGAGCTGAGTTCCGTCTCGGTCAAAGCTTGTCAACAAAATCTCTCCCGCACCCAGATCCTCGACTTGCCGCACCCAATCGATGGTGTCGAGGGGTTGCTCCTCAGTTCCTGACCGAGTAAGGACAATCCATTGGTCGCCCTTGCGCTTGGTGTCTACTGCGACGACGGTGCATTGGGCTCCGAATGCCCGCGATGACTCGGCGACGAGTAGAGGATTCATCACCGCGGCGGTGTTGATCGAGACTTTATCTGCGCCAGAGTGGAGAAGGTTTTCGATGTCCTGAACCTCGCGGACGCCGCCACCGACGGTCAGCGGGATGCTCAATTGAGCGCGAACATCACGAACGGTTTGGAGTTGGGTGTTTCGACTTTCGATCGAGGCTCCGACATCGAGCAAGACGAGTTCGTCAGCTCCTTCGATTTGGTATCGGGCAGCAAGCTCGGCGGGAGACCCCGCGTCGGTGAGGCCCTGGAACTGAACCCCTTTAACCACCCGACCATCCTTGCAGTCGAGGCACGGGATGATGCGTTTGGTTACCATGCAAACCTCGTTTCATTTTCTTTGCGGACGGTGCCGGGTCGCTTCGCTCCTTGGACTTCGGACAATGATTGATGTTTCCAGGGGTCTACGCTGCTTTTTTCGCTAAGGCTCAAAATCGGCTTCGACACCCTGGCTAATTTATGTGACCCCTCCGGGGTCGGACCTTCGATGGCAAGGTGCCTCCGTGTCCTAAAATCTTGGCCGATGTCTGAATTGATTTTGTCTTTGTTTTCATGCCGTAAAAAGGACCAGAGAATTCCTGCTGGCGCATGACCGCCCCGGGATGGGTCACATATGGCGGCCAGGGGAGTTGCGAAGTCGGCAAGGCTATTGTCCCCTGGATTGGGCCGTTTTGTCATAGGTATAAGGTCGCTCTGTCTAACTTGAAGGGGAATTGAGCTTGCCGCGCGGCCCCGGTTTTTACAACCGACTCTTTCAATCTTAGGATTTTCAAGTATTACCAACTCACGCCCTCCAGCCATTTCTCCAAAATGGAAAATCCGAAATCACCCGAGATTTCCGGGTGGAATTGTACGGCGACGACTTTGCCTTTTCGAAGAGCGGCCACGA
This sequence comes from Armatimonadota bacterium, assembly GCA_043785475.1. GTDB lineage: Bacteria > Armatimonadota > Fimbriimonadia > Fimbriimonadales > Fimbriimonadaceae > Fimbriimonas. Next base: position 903 of record JAYVXG010000210.1, on the reverse strand, counting down.
ACGGTTCGCCGTGTTCGCAGGTTGCAACTTCCCAGCCGTCACCGGGGTCTTCTCCGAGTCGGAACGAATTAGCGAAGTAGGCGTAGCCAGTATCGAAAAACGATGAACCTGAAACCTGATTCCAACCAAAGTGCGGTGTCCGAATTCCCGGACTGAACTTCTTAATCTGACTTTTAAAGATGCCGAGTCCAGCAACGCCAGGGCTTTCCTCGCTGGATTCGCACAAAAGTTGCATGCCAAGACAAACTGCAATGGTTGGCTGTCCCGCTTCAATGCGTTGTTTCAGGGCTTCGGTGAAGCCGTCCGCGTTAAGGGCGGACATTCCGGCTTCAAAGGCCCCAACTCCCGGGAGGATAACGGCTTTGGCGTTGGTGATGTCATGTGCAGAGGAGACGAATTGAGTTTCGTAACCAAGCTTCGTAAATGCCGATTGAATCGACGCAATGTTCGCTACTCCGGTGTTGATGATCGAGACAACGTTGCTCATGGAATAACATTCGCAATCGAGGACACGACGATGTCGGTACCGCCACGTTGTTTGATGATCGGGATCAGCGTCGGCAAATCCGACTTGAGCACCGCCGACTTAACGACGTAACCCGCATCCCCATGAAGCACGGCGATCGTCGGTTGCCGCATGCACGGAATGACGGAAGCGACCGCTTCGAGGTCGTCTTTGCTGACATTCACCTCGATCATGACCCGGTGACGGGCGTCCATTACCGACTTAATCACCAACACAAAATCTTCGATCCGCGCCCGAATTGCATCGTCTTCCATTGCTTGTCGACTGGCAAAGATTCTAGTCGAAGAAGTCATAATCGTATCGACGATATCCAAGTTGCTCGCTCGCAAGGTCGCACCGCTGGACATGTTATCCACGATGCAGTCGGCGTCCTCAGG
>JAYVXG010000209.1:0-6948 GCA_043785475.1 Armatimonadota bacterium | reverse complement strand
GAGTGGACGATCCGAGCGGCTGAGGGTGGACATATGCTTGCCCTACCGAAATTCGTTGCGGTCCGAGGCGATGCTTCAATTCCAATCGGGAGATTTGAGCCTTCCGCTTTTCGAACGATCTTACGAACGGTCAAGAGTCAACCACGAATTGGAGCCTACGAGCATTTTGAGATTTCAATGCCGTTGAATGGGGGCCAATTTACTTTTACATTGAAAGCTGTTGGCTTCGGTATATACGTTACTAATCCAGATTCATGTTCGGTTACCCAAGTCGGACTTAGAGTAAGGATTTCAATTGATGGTGTCGGCACCGCAGAATTTAGAAACTCTTGGAAAGACTCAGACACTGGAAACAATATCCAAGGATTCGTGTCGGTGGAGACAAGCAACAATATTGACGAGGAGTCGCTGGTTTGGCTAGCCGCCACTTTAGGGATGCACGGATTGCCGTCACTATTGGGTGACTAATTAAACGGCGTTCTCATTACGCCAAGGGACTGGTCAAAAATTCAGAATTGGATAAACCTGACCTTACTTTGACAGTTCGGCAAATACGTCAACCGTGCGCTGAATACTGGCACCGTCCACGTCGGCATGAGTGACGAGCCGCATTCGGTTTTCGGCCACTGGGAAGCACCAGATTCCTTGCTCGTGCAGTTTGGCGCACCATTCAGCGGCGGGGGTTTCGGTGCCGATGAGGCAGATGTTGGTTGGAGTGTTGGCGGGATCGGTGGTGAATCCGTTTAATTTGCCAATTTCCACGGCGAGATAATGAGCGTGGGCGTGGTCTTCGGCGAGACGGTCGACCATTTTGCGAAGACTGACGAGGCCGCAAGCCGCCAAAACGCCTGACTGCCGCATGCCGCCACCCATTCGTTTTCGCCAAATTCGTGCCTTATCGATAAACTCGGCGGGACCAGCAAGAATGGAGCCAACGGGTGAGCGGAGTCCTTTGGAGAGGCAGAAATTGACGGTGTCGACATCGTCACAGAGGTCTTTGACGGGGCGATTAAGCGCGACGGCAGCGTTGAAAATGCGGGCGCCGTCGACGTGGACTTTGAGACCGTGCTTGTCGGCGATTCGGCGATACTCCTTGAGGTTTTCCATTGGAATAATCGTTCCTCCAGCTCGATTGTGAGTGTTCTCTAGGCAGATGAGGGTCGTTCCGGGCGTGTGCAGATTGGCCGATGTGATTCTCTTTTCGACCGTGGCAGGATCCATGACTCCCTTGTCCGATGACAACGTCCAAGTCATGACATTTGCAAATATTGCCGGAGCGCCGACTTCGTAATAGATCACGTGCGCTTCTTCTTCGACGATCATCGCATCTCCCGGTTTGGTGTGGGTTGCGATTGCGATTTGGTTGCCCATAGTCCCGGACGGGACGAAAAGCGCTTGCTCTTTGCCGACCATTTTCGCGGCAAGATGCTCGAGTTCGGTAACTGTTGGCTCGTCGCCGAGCACGTCATCGCCGAGGGGCGCTGCCATCATCGCCTCATACATCTCGGGGGTTGGTCGTGTGACGGTATCGCTACGCAAGTCGACAATGTTCATTGGTTTCTAGGTTACTTTATGAACGCTGGGCTATATAACACTGTTGCTTGACGAAATATTCTGAATTTGGAGGCGATGAGGAGTGCGTCGATTTATCGACGCTTTGTCCTGCGAGACTTGTCTCGCCAAGGAAAGTGTAAACGCTGGGGCATAGGTGGAGTCCGGCCGATGGCTGGTCAAAGAACCTCAGAATTCGCTTCGCTCAATCGCCTCACCCGGTTCGTTCCTCACCGACATCTTCGGACGGAGAGGTCGGTGAAACCAATCGATCAAAAGAATCGAAAAAAATGGTTGAACCGGGTGAGGCGATTGAGCGAAGCGAATAGATAGTTGCCGAACCCTGTAAACTCCAAACTAATTACATGAAAGCAATCTTGGTAGGTGCCGGCGGAATGGGACGAACCTGGGCAAAAAACCTCGACGCAAACCCCGAAACCGACATCGTGGCCTGGGTCGACGTCATGCCCGGTCAAGTCGAACGAGCCAACGCTGAACTCGGAACCAGCCACCCCGCCTATACCGACCTAAAACAAGCAATCGAGGAGACAAACGCCGACTTCGTAGTCGATGTCTCGATCCCCGAAGCCCACGAAACCGTAACCATCGAAAGCCTCCAAGCCGGGCTTCCAGTCCTCGGCGAGAAGCCGATGTCCACGTCGATGGAGTCGGCAAGGCGGATGGTCAAAGCCTCCGAAGAAGCCAGAAAGTTGTACATGGTCTCGCAGAGTCGGCGCTACAACGGAAATCAAGAGGCGTTCAAATCTCTTTTGCCTGAAATCGGTGAACTTGGCATATTAAACGTCGACTTTTATATCGGAGCGCACTTTGGTGGATTCCGCGATGAAATGGCGCACGTTCTGATTCTCGATATGGCGATCCACACCCTCGATCAGGCCCGATATCTCTCTGGTCTCGACGCGGTGAGCGTGTACGCCGACGAGTTCAACCCGACGTGGAGTTGGTATCGCGAAGGATCCTCAATCAACTGCCTTTTCAAAATGGATAACGGCGTTCGGTTTAACTATCGAGGCTGCTGGTGCTCGGACGGATTGCACACCAGTTGGGAAGGCGAATGGCGCGCGGTTGGCTCAAAAGGAACCGCCAAGTGGGATGGTCATGGTCATATGGTTGCGGAAGTTGTGGCAGGTGACGAGGGGTTCCATCGTCCAGTCGATAAGCTTTCGGAGACTCGGCATGATATTGCCGAAGGGATCGACGGCAGCTTGCGGGACTTCTTGAATGCGCTGAAGATGGGCGATACTCCGCAGGGCGAGTGCCACGACAACATCAAGAGTCTGGCGATGGTGTTTGGGGCGATCGAGAGTGCGAAGAGTGGGACGAAGGTAGGAATTCGCGTCTAGACTCGATTTGCTATACACTAATAATACGATGAGGAAGTTCTTATACAAGCTTAGATTAGTCGGGCTAGCGACCTTGATCGTAGGTGCATTCGTGGCCATGAGTTTCTGGTTGGACCACAAAGTGGCCTCGCTGGCGCGAATTACTATTTGTTGGGCTACGTTGCTGCTTTTCTATTTGCTCGCAGATTTGATATTCAAGAAGAATTACGCTAAGTTCTCCACCATCCGATTGCTGGCTTCATTGGCCACAACTTTTTGGGGTCTAGGATCGGTTCATTTCTTACGAGGCGACGATATTGGGACAACCCTGTTCGCTCTGTTTTCGATCGGCCTCCTAGTTGTTGCCTTTCTCATTGGGAAGTTCAGCCATAGCGAGGATACGAAGATGGATTCAATGTTTCATGTTTAGCTTTGCCATTGCCACCCTCTGCCTTTCGAAGGTTCAAGCGAGTGACTTTGCGAACGCAGCATCGCTTTGGCGTCAATTTGAGATGCCAGTGCCGCCAAGGGATGCGGTTTTGGTTTTGGTCAAACGGTTAGATCAACCCAAATCGAATCCTGCCTTTGCGTATTTGGATCATTGGAACAAGCATTCGGGACCCATTTACGTTGGAGGTTGGCGAGTTTCGGGAGCAGATTACGACGTCGAACGAACGTCACCTTACGGGAGTCGTGAACCATTCGATCAGCGGATCGCGCCGACGGGGCATTTCCTTGAAAGCTCCCTTGTTTCCACCACAATTCAGTCGGTGATCTTGGGTCGAGATGACGTTGCAAATGTTATCTTCGGCCAAATCCAGCCTCCGAAAGACTGGTCCGAAACGGGATGGATTGGAGTTCCTAACGACAGATCCCTCACGGCATATTGCGCGTTTCTTATCGCCACGAACTTAGTGAATCAGTATTTAGAGGGGAAAGTCGGGGATCAGATCATCCTCAACAAACTGAGGAAGCTTAGGGAGACGGGATTGATTGTTGCCCCGAATGTTTCTGACCCGAGAGATTTGACGAACTTGATTTCCGAGTTGGAGAGTTCGATGTTGCCATCAAATTCGGAGCCAGGCACACCACAATTTGCGGTCGACGATCTTGTCCATTTCCGCAAACCCTATAAAAAGCGATATGGTTGGCCTCAATTTGACCAAGGGAATTTGCCAAAACGCATAGCCGAGCAGGGGATAGACGTTACGCCGAACTTGGCGGCGGAGATGAATCGCCATCGGTTGACGCGAACCTTTTATAACAACCATGTTCTTTCGACAGCAGAATTGTCCCTCGATCTTGTGCTGGCGATTGCGAAGGGGGATTTAGGGACCTGGACGGACGAGAGATTTGCGCTTGAGTGGTATGAAGCAAAAAAAGCTGGAAAGGTCGAAGAGTGGTTGATGGATCGGGTTAGTCGAATGAGTGGTGCTTATCCTAGTGACAAGTCAGCTTTGGATGCTATCGCTTATGTTCATCCGCGATTGCTAGGGCTAGCCCTCCAAAAAGCACGGGACGAAGGCTTGCTCCCGAGCCAAGCAGAAGGATTCATTGAAATTGCTGCGCTATCGAGTCGAGAGAAAAGGGAGCTTGTTTTGCAAGTTGTCGACACATTTGATATTGAGGAAGCTGCCGACGCCATCAATACCGTCGAGCCTTATTCACGCGAGACGTATGACGACTTGATCATGCGGTTTCTCGACCCATCGGTCCCTCAGTTCGACGTCTACTGCACAGAAATTTTTCCATTGCTGAACGGCACTAAGAATTCTCGAGTTTGGCATCAAGCCGAGATCGCGCTATTTGGGGCTTCGCCAGAAAGGCGGATTATGATGCTGCAAGCGATGCTTTTCAAATATTCGTGGAGGGCTGGCGGTGTTGATCGACCCAGGGTTTTGGCCATTTTGACCAAGTGCTTTGACGATCCTGCCATGGTCAACTGGATGAATTATGGCTTTCATACTCCGACGATCCCCAGTTTGCATGGGCTCATTTCGGTGGGTCGCGTCGCGGTTGCTTCTGCAGCTGTGCTGATGAATATCTACAACGGTGATATGTCGAAGCTGACTGAAAACGACTGGGCGGAAATTCGGCAAAAGCTAGACCGTCACGATTACTCTCCACTGAGGAGACCAAAGCTGCTTCGGGGAATTCAGGCGATCCCGGTTGGGAATTAGTCGAGTTATTGTTTCGGGTTTCGGGCATATAATGGAGATTAGGTGGACCAAGCCAAACTCGGCACGACGTTGCGGATTCTAGTTCCGCTGGCGATATTCTTCGTTTGCGGAGTCGCTGGTTTTTCGGTCAATAATGCTCTGTCTCCAGTTCTGAAAACCGTTGAAATCATGGCGGTAGTTTGCAGTTTCGGCTATCTGATCTACCGAATTGATCCTAAACCAGAGGCCAGGAAATACCTAATCTCGCTAAGAGATTGTTATATTTTGAGCATTGTATTTGCCTGCACAATAACATGCGCGTTCATCGTAACTGGACACTGTTTGCCAATTAAGGGGTTTCAAGTTTCTGGTCTCGTCTTCTTCCTGATTTCTATGTCAAGGCTTGTCAGCCGTCTCAACCAAGGCTTCATCCAAAGCCTTTTGAAAGCTCTATCAGTTTTTGGAACGATGATCGGCTCTGAATTTGTTTTTAAGACCAAAGTCGATCCATTCCTTATCGCCGGGTTAGGGACGATGATCCCGATATTTGCACTTATCGACGCTAAAACCAGCAAGGCTGGCAGGCCCGGGCGGATTAGCCAAGAAGACATCCCGGTGTTAAAGGGCATCGCGAAATTCTGAGGGGAAGATGGTGAACAAGAAATTCGTAGCCTGGACCTTCATCGTAGTCTTGATGGTCGGGACGATTTTTTGCCTACTTTGGTTTGCCAATCCAAGTCTAAAGTGGCCCAGTAAACTGGGCTTGCTCTCAGCAGGATTTCTGTTCCTAGCGGCCCCTGCCCTTTTGTCCAAGTCTAAAAGTATAGTTCTGCTGACGGCTGTATGCTGGATTAGCCGACTGGGAGCATGGCTTTTTTTGGGTTATTTGCTTTACGCGAAGTGGAAATGGGATTTATCAATAGCCATGGCAACGATCTTCTTGCCGTTCGACGGATGGAAGATCTATAAGGCAAAGGAAAAGCGATTGGATAAGCTCAATGCGCAGAACCTGCCGCCGATGAACTTCGACCTGAAGTAGCCTGGTCACCAGGAAAAGTGTTAGACTTTCAGCACCAATGAAATCTCTGAAATTCATCGTTATCGGTGCCATCGTGCTCGCTGGCACATCCGCATTCGCCGACCTCAAGTCTGACTGGCAAAAGAAGCTCGACTCCTATTGCGCCGCCATGAAGAAAAAAGATCTCAAGACTTGCACGGCAATTATCAAAGAGAATTTCGCACCCGAATTCAAATACGTGCCAATGAAAGGGAAGCCTACCGGACTAGACCAATGGCTGGCCGAAGCCAAGATGGAAATGGGAATGACTGAGAAAGTGACGGCGATGGCGTTCACCATCGACAAAGTCACGATGGGCAAAGACTCTGCGGTGATGAAGACGACAATTAAGTTTGAGGGAACCGTCAAAATGGACCCGAAATCAAAGGCTGGAGTTATGAAAGGGAATAGCACTGCAGACCAAAAAATGGTCAAAAAAGGTGGCAAATGGTGGATTACAGAAATCAAAGTGACCAGCGAGAAGGCTACGTATAACGGCAAACCAATGGGATAACGAGCTTTCAGCTCTCAGCAAACTGCCAACTGAAAAGAAAGCCCCTCATTTCGAGGGGCTCTTTTTATATCCTTTACTCTTTCCAGAGCGGGCCGGAGATGGCGTTTGACATCTCGTCGATATCAGCCAAAAAGCTCTGCTTTGGGCGAGGCATCTCTTCGCACTTGCTTGACATCACGGGCATCTTTTCTCGCTTATTCATCGCGGTACGAACTGCTCGTCGGATCGGCGTGGGAAGAACGAGATAGGTCCTTCTGAGGAATGTATTTACGACCAAGGTGTAACCTCCTTTTGTGTCGTAGCCCCTGTCCTAGGCTTTCGGAC